>NZ_JBGFTU010000002.1:0-255941 GCF_041276425.1 Kineococcus halophytocola
CGGCGGCGGCGGGGACCAGGTCGCCGATGGCGTGGACGTGGACGTCGGGGAAGGAGGTGAGGTTGTCCAGGTAGGTGCCGGAGATGACGCCGGCGCCGATGATCCCGATCCCCACCGGCCCGGTGCGCGTCTCGATGCGGGTCCCGGTGCGCGTCTGGGTGCCGGTCTCGGTGCGGGCGCTCACGCCGCCGCTCCCCTGCTGAGGGCCCCGGCGAGGTGGGTGTAGCTGTCCTGCACGGCGGTGAACATGTCCCCGGTGGTGTCGTCCAGTTCGACGACCCCCCACTGCACGCTGGACCCGGCGCGGGTGCAGGCGGCCAGGATCGAGGCGGTGTCGATGTCCCCGGTGCCGAAGGCGACCTGCTTGCTGTCGTCGCGGGAGCCGTCGCCGTCCTTCAGGTGCACCGCGCTCACCCGCGAGCCCAGGCGGTCCAGCAGGTCGGGCACGTCGACGCCACCGACCACGGCCCAGTAGGTGTCGACCTCCAGGGCGACCCTCTCGTGCAGGTGCCCGGCCAGGACCTCCAGGGCCGGGCGCCCGCCGATGCGGGTCTCCAGTTCGAACTCGTGGTTGTGGTAGCCGATGGTGACGCCGGCGTCGGCGGCCCGGGCGGCGGCGGCGTTCAGCTCGGCGGCGATCGCGGCGACGTCCTCCTCGGTGCTCCAGCGGGCGCGGTCGACGTGGGGGTCGATGACCAGGGTGGTGCCGGTGGTGGCGGCGGCGGCCAGGACCGCGTCCAGGTCCGCACCGACGACGGAGGCGTGGGCGGTGGGGGCGTCCAGGCCGTGGGCGGCCAGCAGGGGGGCCAGGGTCGGGGCCGAGGTGGCCAGGGCGAAGGGTTCGACGTGGGTGAAACCGATCGCGGCCAGCCGGGCGAGGGTGGCCTCGGGGTCGGCGGCCAGGTCCTGGCGGACGGTGTAGAGCTGCACCGAGATCCGGGACACGTCGAGCTGGGGCCCGGCGGTGGAGGGGGAAGTCATGGGTGGAGCGCGTCCTCTCGTCGATGAGCGGCGTGCGCAGGGTCGTCCTCGACCCCTGCCGACCGGAACGGTGGGCCGAACCGGTTCAGTGGACCCTAGGCGACCGGAGGGGAGAACACCAGCCCCCGCAAGACCCGTTCTCATCGCGATCCGGACACGTCGCGGTGTCGCCCCGCCGCCGGTCGGCCGTCAACGAGCCTTGACCACGACGGTGACGCCGAGCACGGTCGAGGCGTGGACGAGGACGTCGACACCCTCCTGGCCCGGGGCGCCGACGGGGACCCGCGGACCGGCCTGCGGGCGGTGGCCGCCCTCGCCCGTCTCCAGGTCCGGCTCGAGGAGCTGCAGGTCGACCGCGCCCGGGCCTTGGGCTGGTCGTGGGCCGACATCGCGGCCGAACTGGGCGTGACCAAGCAGTCCGTCCACCAGAAGCACGCCCGGCGCGGCTGAGCGCACGGCGGGGTCGGCCCGGACCCCTCACACCTGCGGGAACGTCTCCGTCGGCGCGGGGCCGTCGCTGCCGGCCGCGTACGTCTCCAGGGGGACCTCGTCGGCCTGCCACGCCGCGATGACCGGGGCCAGGATCCGCCAGCAGTCCTCGGCGGTGTCACCGCGCACGGACAGCAGCGGGTCCCCGTCGAGGACGCCGGCCAGGACCTCGCCGTAGGCGGGCAGCTCGGAGTCCGCCAGCCGGGTCCAGACCGTCGTCCCCTCCAGCTCGAACGGGTTCCCGGTGGCGTTGACGCTGAGGTCGACGCTGACCGAGTTGGGTTTGAACCCCAGCCGCAACCGCGTGGGGGCGGGCTCCCCCTGCAACCCGGTGAGAAGGTGCGGGACGGGTTTGAAGGTGATGACCGCCTCCTTGCGGGCCCGGCCCAGCGCCTTGCCCGAGCGCAGCCGGAACGGCACCCCGGCCCAGCGCCAGGTGTCGATGGTCAGGACCACCTCGGCCAGCGTCTCGGTCCCGCGCGAGGGGTCGACCCCGTCCTCGGCGGTGTAGTCGGGCAGGTCGCGGTCCCCGATCCGCCCGGCGCCGTAGCGGGCGCGGCGGCTGGCCTGCGCCGGGGTCCCGGCCAGCCGGGTCGCGCGCAGGACCTGCGCCTTGCGGTCGCGGAACTCCCGCTCGTCCAGCGCGGCCGGGGCGTCCATGGCCAGGACCGCGAGCACCTGCAGCAGGTGGCTCTGCACCATGTCCACCAGCGCGCCGGCGTGGTCGTAGTACCGGGCCCGGCCCTCCAGGGCGAGGTCCTCGTCGTAGAACACGTCCACCCGTTCGACGTGCCCGGAGTTCCACGTCG
Organism: Kineococcus halophytocola; assembly: GCF_041276425.1. Classification (NCBI taxonomy): domain Bacteria; kingdom Bacillati; phylum Actinomycetota; class Actinomycetes; order Kineosporiales; family Kineosporiaceae; genus Kineococcus; species Kineococcus halophytocola. The sequence continues at coordinate 2,280 of NZ_JBGFTU010000002.1, forward strand.
GCTCGAACAACCGGTTGGCGAACCGGACCCCCAGCGTGCCCAGCACGGTGGAGGTGCCCAGGAAGTGGTCGACGCGGTGGACGTGCTCCTCGGGCACGAGCTGGGCGACGACCTGGTTGAGGTCGTGCGCGGACTCCTCGTCGGAACCGAACGGCTTCTCCATCACCAGGCGCGTGCTGGGCGGCAGGTCCCGTCCCACCAGCCCGCGGCAGGCGCGGGCCGTCACCGCGGGCGGGAGGGCGAAGTAGACGGCGACGGGGGCCGCGCACGAGTCCAGCAGGTCCACCAGGGCGTCGGGGTCGGTGACGTCGACGCGGGCGTACCGGCTGCGGTCGCGCACGGCGTCGGCCGCGGCGGTGTCCCCGTGCTCCTCCAGGCCGGAGAACGAGCGCGTCACCACCTCCCGCCACCGGTCGTCGTCCCAGTCCTCGGCCCCGGCCCCCACCAGGTCCAGGGTGGCGCCGTGGCCGTGGCCGGGGTCATCGCGCCGGTCCGAGACGAGCAGCCGGGCCAGTCCCGGCAGCAGCAGCCGGGAGGCGAGGTCCCCGCTGGCCCCCAGGACCAGCAGGGTGGCGACCGGGTCACCCCCGGACCGGCCCTCCTGCCGCGCGCCGGAGGCTCCGTGCCCGCCGGTCTCGGTGCCGCCCGTGGCGGGGTTCTCCTCCCCCGCCGACCCCTGTGCCGGCTGCTGCGTCGGCTCCTGCGTCTGCTCCTGGTCTGCACCGCTCACGACGATCACCCTGCCCGCCACCGGCCGAGCCCGCACCACGGCGCCCGCACCCGCGCACGGGGCCGCAGCCGGGCGGGACGACGGGCGAGCGTGCGCACGTCGCGGCCGAAGGAGAGCACCAGTGCGGCCAGGGCGACGCCCAGGGCCACCGCCCCGACCCCGGCGGGCACCGGGGGGAGCAGCGCGAGCACGAGCGCGAGGGCCTGGACGACGGCCACGACCTTGCGCGAGAACCGCGGCGGCGGCCTGCGGCGCAACCGGGGCCAGCACCAGCCCGCGGCGACGTAGGCGTACCGCATGAGCCCGATCGCCAGCACCCACGGCCCCTGGGTGAGCACGGCGACGGCGGACAGGACGAGCAATAGGGCCGCGTCGACCTCCATGTCCAGCCGGGCCCCGGCCGGGGAGCTCGTCCCGGTCCGGCGGGCCACGTACCCGTCGAGGCCGTCGAGCAGCAGCGCGGGCACGGCCAGGGCGACCAGCGACCACGGCCGCGGGCCGGTGACCCCGGTCAGGGCCAGCACGGCCACGGTCGCGCAACCACCGACGAGCACCGTGCGGGCCAGCGTCACGCGGTCGGCCGGACCGCACCAGCGGTCCCGGCGGGCCACGACGGCCACCGCGGCGCAGCCGACCAGCGCGGTGCCCGCGACGGTGGCGGCGCCGTGCTCGGGCAGGACCCCGTGCGCCACCGTCAGGGCCGTGCACCCGAGGGCGGCCAGGGCGAGACTCGCTCCGGCGTCCCGCAACCCCGTCCCCATGGTGGGCACACCGTACGGCCGCGCCCGGGGTGCGGCGAGCGGTCGCGGCGGGTCAGAGGGTGGACAACCGGGCCAGCAGGTCCCCGGCGAAGTCGCCGGGGACCTCCAGCAGGACGCGGGTGCCGCCCGGGTGGGAGTGCGGGAACCCCTGGTACAGGTCGCGCAGGTCCGCGATGGTCTGGCCCCGGCCCGGGCCGTCGGTGTGGTCGACGACGACGGGCACCCGCGGCGCCAGCGCGGGGGTGACGTCGCCGGTGGCCACGGCGGCCGCGAGCGGGTCGTGCAGGACGGCGCACGGGCGCCCGAACCGCTCGGCGTAGAAGGCGAAGTAGAACTCCAGCATCCGCGCCACCGCGACCGTCCCCGGGGTGCCGGCGGCCAGCAGCGCCGTGCGGTGCGACTCCTCGAACACGTGCCGCATCGTCACGTCCAGCCCGACCATCGTGAGGTCGAACCCGGCGGTGAACACCCGGTGCGCCGCGAGCGGGTCGTTGGCGACGTTGGCCTCGGCCAGCGCCGAGACGTTGCCCGGCGCCGCCGCGGCACCGCCCATGACGGTCACCGGCCCGAGGAGTTCGGGCAGCCGGGGTTCCAGGTCCAGGGCCAGGGCCAGGTTGGTGAACGGGCCGATGGCCAGCAGGTGCAGGTCGCCCGGGTGGGCCCGCGCGGCCGCCACGATCGCCTCGGCCCCGCTGCGCCCGGTGGGCCCGGCGGCGGCGCGGGGCAGGTCCACCCCGCCGATCCCGTTGGGGCCGTGGACGTGCGGGGCCCCGCCGCTGTAGGGGTGGTCGAGGAAGTCGTGCGCGCCGACGCTGACCGGGACGTCGGGACGGCCCAGCAGGGCGAGCAGGTCCAGGGTGTTCCGGGCCCCGCCGGCGGCGTCGAGGTTGCCGCTGACGGTGGAGACCCCCACGAGGTCGACCCCGGGTGAGGCCACCAGCCAGCCGATGGCCATGGCGTCGTCGATGCCGGTGTCGCAGTCCAGGAAGAACGGGGTGCTCACCGCGGCAGTCTAGGGCTGGGCCCCCGGCGCCGGCGGGCCGTCCCAGCCCGTCTGCGGCTGCGCGCACGTCTCGCGGAACACGTACCGCGACACCGGGAGCCGTTCGGAACTGGTCCAGTCGATGGTGGGACGACGGGCCGTCCGCGGGACGTACCCGAGGCGGTAGACGGCCATGAGTTCGAGGTCGTCGGGAACCCCCAGCAGCTCCACGATGCGCTCCCAGGCCCCGGGGACCTCCATGGGGAAGCTCACGAACTGCAGCCCCAGCCCCAGTTCGGTCGTCGTCAGCCACACGTTCTCCATCGCGGCGCCCATGGAGAACAGCGAGTAGAACCCGGACAGCTCCCCGGGCCGGTACTCGGCCCGGTCGAGCATGACGCCCATCAGCAGCGGGGAACCGGCCACGAGTTCGCGGTTCTGCGCCCCCAGGCGCCGCGGGACGCCCAGGGCGTTCATCGCCCACTGCCCGCGGCGGGTGAACACGCTGCGGGTGAAGGGGCGCAACGGGGCCGGCATCCGGTCGAACAGCATCCCGGTGCGCCGCCGGGCCATCTCCTGCTCGCTGAACCGGAAGTACCTCTTGTACCGCTCGAAGAACGTGCCGTTGCCCATGGCCGTGGCCATCGAGGCCCCGCTGATCCGGGCCACCTCCTCGATGGTGGCCCGGGACTCGACGAGGACGAACCGCCAGGGCTGGCTGTTCAGCTGGGAGGGGGCCCGGGCGGCGACCTCGACGAGGGTGCGCTGGTGCTCGGGGCTGACCGGGTCGGGCAGGAACGCCCCGTTCGTGGTGCGCCGGGCGGCGATGGCCTCGCGCAGGTCCATCACGCCCCCCGCAGGGCCGCGGCGTAGGCCGGTGCCGCGGTCAGGGCGATCACGGGGTGCCAGCCCGAACGGGCGGGGGTGGAAGGGATCGCCAGCAGGGGGGCGGCCACGGGCGCCAGCCGCCAGAAGGCGCCGGAGCGGCGGCGGGCGAGGTCGGCCCCGGCGGCCGCGGTCAGCGTCGCCGTCGCCACGAACACCGCGTGGTGCACCCAGCGGGCCCCGGAGGTGTCGACGAGGCCGGTCGCCACCGCGGTGCCGAGGGCGCAGTTGGCCAGGTAGGCGCTCGTCGCGGCCACCAGCAGCGGAGGGGGCGGGGTGGGCACGGCCACAGTGGACCACGAGGCCCCCCGCGACGCCGCGGCGCCCGCCCCCGCGGGGTGCGGGGACGGGCGCCGGGGTGGGGCGGGGCGGGCGGGTCAGCGCTGGGTGGAGTCCACCTCGCGGTGCGGGTCGCCGTCCGCTGCGTCGGCGCCGGCCGGCGCCGGCCGGCGCAGGCTCAGGACGATCGCCAGGGTCAGCGAGACGACGATGACGGCCAGGCTGACGTAAGTCGGGATGTGCGGGATCGAGGGGCTGATGACCTCGTGACCGGCCTGGAAGAACAGCTTGACGCCGATGAAGGCCAGGATGAAGGCCAGCGCCTTGCTCAGCAGGTGGAAGCGTTCCAGCAGCCCCGAGAGCATGAAGTACAGGGCACGCAACCCCAGGATGGCGAAGGCGTTGGAGGAGTAGACGATGAACATCTCGTCGGTGACCGCCAGGACGGCCGGGACGCTGTCGACGGCGAAGATCAGGTCGGCGGCCTCGATGGCGGCCACGACCGCCAGCAGCGGGGTCCCGTACCGCTTGCCGGCTTCCTTGATGAAGAACTTCGTGCCGTGGTACTCGTCCTTGAGCGGGACGACCTTCTTCAGCATCCGGACGCCGATGTTCTTGCCCGGGTCCATGTCCTCGTCGTCGTCCTTGAGCATCTTCCAGGCCGACCACAGCAGGACCGCGCCGAAGACGAACAGGATGGCGGTGAAGCGCTCGACGACGGCCACGCCGACGCCGAGGAAGATGCCGCGGAACAGCAGCGCGCCCAGGACCCCGAGGAACAGCACGCGGTGCTGGTACTCCCGGGGCACCTTGAAGTAGGCGAAGATCAGCGCGAAGACGAAGAGGTTGTCGACGGACAGGCTCTTCTCCAGCAGCCAGGCCGTCGTGTACGCCGTCCCGGCCTCGGCCCCGTAGGCCCAGAAGATGATGCCGCCGAAGACGAGGGCGGTGGCGACCCACACGCCGCTCCAGACGGCGGCTTCCTTGAACTGGATGACGTGGGCGCCGCGGTGACCGAGCAGGTCGATCGCAAGCATGACGACGATGACGACGCCCAGGGCGATCCAGGCCCACAAGGGGACGTTGAGGTCCAGACCCACTGCGTGCTCCCGGAGGTGGAGGATCGGGCGGCGGCTGCCGCCCTCGTCCATGATGGCTGCCGGGACCGGGCAGTGCCCTGGTGAGGACGTGACGGGTTCTGCGCCGTTTCCTGCCGGGGTCCGGCAAGACGGGGACGGCGCGACGGCACGACGGGAGGACCCCGGGACCCTCAGGGGGCCGTGCCGGGCCAGCCCAGGGCCCGGGCGGCGAGGACGGCGGCCTGCACCCCGAACCGCTGCCCCGGCCGGGTGGGGTCGTGGCCGGTGAGGTCGCGCACGCGGGCCAGCCGGTAGGTGACGGCCCGCACCGACAGGTGCAGCCGGCGCGCGGCCTCGGTGGCGTTGCCGCCGGCGGCCAGGTAGGTCTCCAGGGTCAGCAGGAAGGGGTCCACACCCCCGCGCACGCCCCGCAGACCCCCCAGGGTCGACTCCACCAGGTCCACGGCGGTGTCGCGGTCGCGCAGCAGCACCTCGTAGACGAGCAGGTCGGCCGAGTCGGCCACCGGGTCGGTGACGGCGAGCCGGTCACCGAGCTCCAGGGCCCGGCGCGCCTGCTCGTAGGAGCCGACGACGCCGCCCGCGCCCGGGCCCGGCCGCCCGACCCCGGCGCGCCAGCCGGTGCGCTGGGGGCTGCCCAGGACCTCGCGCAACCGGTCCAGGACCTCGGTGACCGCGTCGCGGTCGGGGGCGGCGAAGACGAGGACGAGGGCACCGTCCTTCGTGGCCACCAGGGCGTCGGCGTCGGCCTGGGCCCCCTGCAGCCGCCGTTCGATCGCCGCGACCTGGGCCGTGCCGTCGGTGAAGGGGGCCCGGGCCCGCACGACGCAGACGGCGTGCGGGCCGGTGAGGTCCAGGCCGTGGCGGGGGGCCCGGCGCAGCAGCCCCGGCAGGTCGGAGGTGCCGGCGAGCAGGTCGTCGACGAACTCGCGGCGGTCGGACTCCTCGCGGCGCACGAGCTGGCGGCGGGCGATCTGGTAGCCCTCGGTCAGCGCGGCGACGGCGTCGTCGCTGGCGCGCAGGACGACCTCCCCGGCGGTGACGACCCCGGCGGGGTCGGCGGCGGCCCCGCGCACCGGCGGCAGGGACCGCCACAGCCGCCAGGCCGCCGAGAGGTAGAGGTCGAGCAGGGCCCGCAGCGCGACCCCGGAGGCGGCGGCCTCCTCCCCGACCGCGCGGTAGCGGGCGGTGCGCGCGGTGGACAGGCGCCGGCCGGAGACGACGGCGCGCCAGACCGCCTCCAGGAAGTCCCCCAGCAGCGCGGGGTCGACGCCGCCGGCGTCCCGGGCGGCGTCCTCGGCCACCGCCTGCAACCGGGTCTCGTCGGGTGGGGTCGGGCGGGGTTCGGGCACCGCCGGATGATGCCACCGGCACCGGCGGGGGGAGACGGAACGTGACGGGTGATGAACGGCGCGGTGCGTGATGCTCGTCACAATCGCTGTCCCCACCTACGTGTTGCTGCTCCCGGTGCCGAGCAAGCGGAGGGTAGGGTCCGGCGAGGACGTCACCACAGGACCTCCACCGGACCCGACCGCACCACCCCCTCCGCGTGCCCCACGCGTCACCGACAGCCGATCCGGGCTAGCGCCCCCGACCGCTCTGGATGTGCACGACGTGCTCTCCCCCACGGCCCGCACCACCGCCCGACCCGCCCGCGTGCGCGCGGCAGCCCTGCTGGCGGCCGCCACCGGCGCCGGAGCCCTGACCCTCGGTGTCCTCACCCCCGCCGCGACCGCCGCCCCCCTGCCCGCGGCCACCGTCGTCCCCGCCGCCGCACCCGCCGCCGCCCCCGCCGCCGAGGCCCCCACGCAGGAGCAGGTTGACGAGGCCCGCCGGCAGGCGGCCGAGTCCTCCGCCCGCCTCACCCAGGCCCAGGCCGACCTCGTCGCCGCCCAGGCCCAGCTCGACGCCCTGGCCGCTCAGGCCGCCACCGCGCTGGAGGCCTACCAGCAGGCCATGGAGGCCCAGTGGGCCGCCGCCAACGAGGAGACCGTGCAGCGCCAGCGCCTCGCCGAGGCCGAGGCCACCCTGGAGCAGGGCCGCAAGGACCTCGGGCAGTGGGCCTCCCAGACCTACCGCGGCGGCGGGTCCCTGGAGCCGTACTCCGGGCTGGTCTCCGTCCTCAAGGGCGGCGCGACCGACGAGACGGCCAGTGCCGTGGCCTCGGCCCGGCGCATCGGGGACGGGCGCACCAACGCCGTGGAGGCCTTCGAGCAGGCCCAGCGCGTCCAGGCCGACGCCACCGTCCGCGCCGCCGACGCCGCCGCCGAGGCCACCCGCCAGGCCGGGATCGCCGTGGCCGCCAAGCAGCAGGCCGACACCCTCGTCGCCCAGCAGCGCAGCCAGGTCGAGTCCCTGGCCGTCCTGCAGGCCGCGGCCTCGGGCACCGCCACCTCCGACTCCGCCCGCGCCGAGGACCTCGCCGCCAACCTCGCCGCCGCCCAGGCCCAGGCCGCCCAGGCCGCCGCGGCCGCCACCGCCGGCGGGTTCACCGCTGTGGGCGACTGCGAGACCGGCATCAACCTGTCCGGCTTCGCCAACGGCCTCATCCCCCGCAACGCCCTGTGCCCGCTGGCCAGCGCACCCCGCCACGTCCTGCGCTCGGACGCGGCCAACGCCTTCGCCGCCCTGAACCAGGCCTACGCCGCCGAGTTCGGGTCCAACATCGCGATCACCGACTCCTACCGCACGCTGGCCGAGCAGATCGACGTCAAGGCCCGCAAGCCCACCCTCGCGGCCCGGCCCGGCACCAGCCGGCACGGCCTGGGCATCGCCGTCGACCTCGGCGGCGGCATCCAGAGCGCCACGACCCCCCAGCACCAGTGGATGGACCGCAACGCCGCCCTCTACGGCTGGATCAACCCCGCCTGGGCGCAGAACCGCGGCGGGCAGTTCGAGCCCTGGCACTGGGAGTTCACCGGCTGATGGTGCCCCGGCCGCCGGCCCGGCACGCCTTCTGCGCGTGGGACGGGCCGATCGCGATGGCCCACCGCGGCTTCGCGGCCGGGCCCACGGCCGGCCTGGAGAACACGCTGCCGGCCTTCGCCGCCGCCGTCGACCTCGGGTACACCTACCTGGAGACCGACGTGCGGGCCACCGCCGACGGCGTCCTGCTCGCCTTCCACGACGAGCACCTCGACCGCGTCACCGACGGCCACGGCGACCTGTCCGCCCTCACCTGGCCGCAGGTCCGGCGCCTGCGCGTGGCCGGCCGCGAGGGCGTCCCCCGCCTGGAGGACGTCCTGGGGACCTTCCCCACCGCCCGGTTCAACCTCGACGTCAAGACACGGACCGCCGTGGCCGGGCTCGGCGACGTGCTGGCCCGCACCCGCGCCCACGGACGCGTCCTGGTCACCGCCTTCGACGACCGCCGCCGCCGCGCCGCCCTGGCCGCCACCGGGACCGACGAGGCCACCTCGGCGAGCTCGCTCGGCACCGCGCTGGCCCTGGTCGGCAGCCGGCTGCACCTGCCCGCGCTCACCCGCCGTGCCCTGGCCGGCCTGGACGCTGTCCAGGTCCCGGCCCGCCACGGTGGCCTCGAGGTCGTCTCGGCCCGCTTCGTCGACGCCGTCCACCGCGCCGGGGCGCAGGTCCACGTCTGGACCGTCGACGACCCCGCCCAGATCGGGGCCCTGCTCGACCTCGGCGTCGACGGGATCATCACCGACCGCGCCGACGTCCTCAAGGACGTCCTGTCCGCCCGCGGGCAGTGGCACGCTTGATCCCGTGATGAGCCCCCGGTGAGCACCCTCGACCCGACCCTGCGGCGGGCCCGCCGGTCCTGGTACGTCTACGACTGGGCCAACTCCGCCTTCGTCACCACCACGCAGACCGTCCTGTTCTCCCCCTACCTCACCGTCCTGGCCCGCCGGGCCGCCTGCCCCGACCAGCCCACCGGCTGCACCCGGGCCCTGTCCGTCCTCGGGCTGCCCGTGGCTCCCGGCTCCCTGGCCCTGTACACCATCACCCTGGCCACGTTCCTGTCCGCGGTCCTGCTGCCCTTCGTCGGCGCCCTCGCCGACCGCACCCGGCACCGGCACCGCCTCCTCGGCGGGTTCGCCTGGGTCGGGGCCGGCGCGGCCACCGCCATGGTCGCCCTCGGCGGGGACCGCTGGTGGCTGGGCGTCCTGCTCGCCCTGGTCGCCGTGATCAGCCTGACCTGCTCCCTCGTCGTCAACGACGCCCTGCTGTGCGACGTCTCCGCCCCCGAGGAGCGCGACGCGGTCTCCTCCCGCGGCTGGGCCGCCGGCTACCTCGGCGGGTTCACCCTCCTCGCGCTCAACCTGCTCCTCGTCTCCAGCCCCACCACCTTCGGCCTCACCGACGAGTGGGCCGTGCGCCTGTCCCTGGCCTCGGCCGGTCTGTGGTGGGGGCTGTTCACCGTCGTCCCCGTCCTCGGCCTGCGGCCCCTGCCCCCGCGCCCGGTCCTGGACCTGGCCCCCGACCAGGCCCGCTCCCCCGCCGCCCCGTTCCGCCAGCTCCTGCGCACCCTGCGCGGACTGCGCCACCACCCCCAGGTCCTGCGCTTCCTGCTCGCCTACCTGATCTTCAACGACGGCATCCAGACCGTCATCGCCGCCTCCAGCGTCTACGGCCAGGAGGAGCTGGGCTTCACCCCGGCCCAGCTGCTGACCACCGTCCTGCTCGTCCAGGCCGTCGCCTTCGTCGGCGCGCTCGTCTTCGGCCGCGTCGCCGGCCGCTTCGGCGCCCAGCGCACCGTCCTGGGCGGTCTGGGCCTGTGGATCGTCGTCGTCCTGGCCGCCTTCGCCGTGCCCCGCGGGGCCTTCGGGACCTGGCTGGCGCTCGCGGTCCTCATCGGCCTCGTGCTCGGGGGCACCCAGGCCCTGTCCCGGTCGCTGTTCAGCCGACTGGTGCCCCGGGGCGCCGAGGCGGAGTACTTCAGCCTGTACCAGGCCGGTGAGCGGGGCACGAGCTGGCTGGGCACCCTGCTGTTCGGGCTGGTGGCGCAGCTCAGCGGGTCCTACCGCCCGGCCCTGGTGGCGCTGCTGGCGTTCTTCGTCCTCGGGGCGGTCCTGCTCACCCGGGTGGACGTGGCGGCCGGTGTTCAGCAGGCACAGCGGGGTTTCGATCCAGTACGTTGAGCGACGCCGTCCACCCGGGCCCGACCCGCGCCCGCCCACGACCGGCACCGTCCGGTCGAGCGGGCCACGGGAACAGCCGCGGTCGGCACTGCGTTCAACCAACGAGTCCCCTTCACCCCCTCGGATCCCCGGGGGCCGCCGTACGGAGGGGACGGTGGGGAGGTCACATGAGCGAGCGCAACCTACGAGGGTCCCGCCTCGGAGGCGCCAGCCTCGAGAGCGAGTCCGGCGTCGAGCCGGCCGAGCGCCAGCAGGTCACGTACCACTGCCCGAACGGTCACACCGTCGTGGTGCCCATGTCGCTGGAGGCCGACGTGCCTCCGCTGTGGGAGTGCCGGTGCGGGGCCGAGGCGCTGCGGGCCGACACCGACGCCCCGGAGAAGAAGGCCGGCAAACCGGCCCGCACGCACTGGGACATGCTCCTGGAGCGGCGTTCCATCGCCGAGCTCGAGGTGCTGCTGGACGAGAGGCTCGAGCTGCTCCGCAGCCGCGAGCTGATCAAACGCAGCGCCTGAGGCGTGCACGACGAGGCCGGTCCACCCTCCACGGGTGGGCCGGCCTCCGTCGTTCCGCGGCGCCGTTCACCGGCGTCGTTCAGCGGCCCAGCTCGCGCGGGTCGTCCACGACCTCGCCGTCCACGACCTCGCCGTCCACCACGTCCCCCTCGGCCACGTCCCCGGGCACGACCCGACCGGGCACGGTGCCCCCGGCCCGGCGGACGACCCGCTCGACCCGCCGGCGCACGAGGCGGACGAACGCGCGCCGCAGCAGCCGCCGGGTGGGCGGCAGGACGCACAGCAGCCCCAGGACGTCGCTGAGCACCCCCGGCACCACGAGCAGGACCCCGCCCAGGCCGGTGAGGACGGCATCGCCCACCACCCCGGGGTCCTGCCCGGGCACCGGCGCCCCGAAGGGCACCGAGGAGGTCTGCCGGAACGCCTCCAGGGCCCGCCGGCCCGCACGGCGCAGCACGAGCAGCCCACCGGCCGTCTCGGCCAGCAGCAGCAGGAGCACCCAGCCGCCCCCGAGGAGGTGGGCGAGCTGGACCAGCAGCCACACCTCCAGGACGACGAGCACGACCGCCGCGAGCGGGATCCACGTCGTCCAGCGACGCCGACGCCGGGGCGAGGGCCCGGGCCCTGCCTCCCGGGGGCTCACGCGGTGGGCACCGGGTCGGCCGAGCGCACCGGCACCGGACGGCCACCGCGGGGGCGGCGCCGCTCCCCCCGGCGGGCGGTCAGCAGCAGGAGCAGCCCCACCCCGGTCAGGACCAGCTCCGGGACCTGCCCGACCCGGGTGGCGACCGTCTGCGTCGAGCGCAGGGCGACGTCACCGGTGAGCACGTCCGTGGTGAACAGCGAGGACCGCTGGTGGGCCACCCCGTCGGGGGTGATGATCGCGCTGACCCCGACCGTGGAGATCTGCACGACCGCCCGTCCCGACTCCACCGCCCGCAGCCGCGACATCGCCAGCTGCTGCACGGCCTCGTCGGAGTAGCCGAACGTCGCGTTGTTCGTCTGCACCACCAGGAACTGCGCCCCGGCGCGCACCGAGTCGCGGACGGTGTCGTCGAAGGCCACCTCGAAGCAGATGACGTCCCCGACCCGGGCCCCGTCCATCCGCAGCAGCCCCACGTGGTCGCCGTGGACGAAGTCGCGGCTGACGAGGTCGACCTTGTCGCTGAAGGTCCGGAAGAAGGACCGGTGGGGCATGTACTCGGCGAAGGGGGCGGGCCGCTGCTTGACGTAGTGGCGGGCGTCGTCGTCGCGGGCCCCGGCCAGGCCCTCCTCCGGGGTCACGACCAGCCCGGTGTTGGAGACGTAGCGGCCCGGCCCGTCGAGGACGGCGCCCACGAGCACGGGTGCCCCCACGGCGCGGGCGGCCCGCTCGATGACGGCGGCCGCGTCGGTGTTCTCGTAGGGGTCGATGTCGCTGGAGTTCTCCGGCCACAGCACCAGGTCCGGCTGCCGGAGGGCACCGGCCTGGACCGAGCGGGCCAGCGCCTGCGTCGCCCCGGCGTGGTTGTCCAGCACCGCGCGGCGCTCGGCGTTGAACTCCAGCCCGGCCCGGGGGACGTTGCCCTGCACCGCGGCCACGAACCGCGTGCCGTCCTGGGCCGCCGTGGGCCGCGGGACGAGCGCCCCGACCGCGGCGACCGCGACGGCCGCCACCGCGAACAGGGCCGCGGGCCGGGCCCGCGGCACCCCGCGCGGTGCCCCCGCCGGGGCCGGCAGCCGCAGCAGCGCCAGCACGGCCCGGGCCAGCAGCGCCCCGGACAGGGCCACGCCGAAGGTCACCGCCGGGGAACCACCGAGCGCGGCCAGCCCCAGCGTCGGGGCGTCGGCCTGGGAGAAGGCGAGCCGGCCCCACGGGAAGCCCTCGAAGGGGACCCGGGCCCGCGCGGCCTCCACCCCGACCCACCCCGTGGCCACCGCCAGCGGCGCCAGGCCCCACCGGGCGCGCTGCAACCGCGGCAGCAGGGCCCCCAGGACGGCGTAGAACAGGGCGCACGCGACGGTCAGGGCCGACCACGGCAGCAGACCCACGTACGTCCCGCTCCAGGCCAGGTGCGGGAACATGAACGCCAGGCCGAACAGCAGACCGGCGCCGAAGCCGCGGCGAGCCCGGACGCGGTGCGTGGCCAGCGCCAGCAGCGCCACGGCCAGGACCGCGGTGAACCACCAGCCCGCGGCCGAGACCGTGCCCGGGAACGCCGCCCAGGCGGCGACCCCGCCCAGGACGGCCAGCAGCAGGCTCAGCGGCAGCCGCACGGGGGCGGGATCGACCGGGCGGGGAGGCACCACGTGAGGGTAACCGCCGCGACGGGTCACAGGTTCCCCCCGCACGTCCGCCCGGGTCCTGAAGTCAGGGTCGAGGTCACGGTCGAGTCCACGCACCCGTCGGGCCGTCGCGCCCCCCGTCGGCCACGAGGTGCGCGCCGTTGTCTAGGGGCACGCGGACTCGACCCGGTCCACACCGGCCGGGCACCCGCCCGGTCGACGTCGCAGGTGGTGCGGCTGCGGCGGCGGCGGGCCGGGGGTCCGGCCGGGATCGTTCGTCGTGGACTGCGATCTCGAAGTTACCCCGTCGTCGCCTCGTGTCAACCAGCCCGTGACCTGCGGGAACGTTCAACGCAGCAGGTCACGGCGGGGCCCGGGAAGAGCTTCTGGGGCCCGTCCCCGGCGTGTCGTCCGGCGTGTCGGCCCGGGCGCCGGGTCAGAGGCCGTCGTGGACGAGGGCACCGTCGACGACCGTGCGCCGGCACACCGGCTCCGGCGCCCCCGGGGACAGGTCCGGCAGCCCCGGCGTCCCCGAACGGGCATCGGTGCTCCACCCCGACAACCGCCGGTCCGGGGCCTGCACGAGCAGGTCGGCCACGTCCCACACCGCGTACGTGGCCGGAGCCCCCGGCCGCAGCACGCCGGGGTGGGCGCGCCCCGCCAGGCGGTGTCCGCCGCGGGTGTGGGCCAGGAACGCCGCCCGCACCGAGACCGCGTGCTCCTCCCGCGCGGGGAACCCCGCCGCGCGCACCGCCGCCCACGGCGCGAACGGCGTCACCGGGGTGTCGGACCCGAACGCCAGCGGCACCCCCGCCGCGGCGAACGCGGCCAGGTCCTGCACGTGCCCGGCCCGCTCCCCCAGCCGCTGCGCGTACACCCCACCGGGCCCGCCCCACGTCGCCCCGAACGCCGGTTGCGCGCTGACCGCGGTGCCCAGCCGCGCGAACGCGCGCACCACGGCCGCGTCGGCCACGACGGCGTGCTCGACCCGGTGCCCGGCCGAGGCGAGGGCCGGGACCCCCAGGTCGGCCGCGACCGACTCCAGGGCGTCCACGACGACGTCGAGCGCGGCGTCGCCGATGGCGTGGAACGCGGCCTGCACACCGGCGAGGGTGCAGGCGTGCAGGTGGTCGGCCACGGCCGTGGCGTCCAGGTGCAGGGAGCCGCGCGAGCCGGGGGCGTCGGCGTAGTCCGCGCGCAGGGCCGCGGTGCGCGAGCCCAGGGCCCCGTCGACGGTGAGGTCGCCCCCGAGCCCGGCGACGTCGGCCCCGGCCCGGGCCGCCTGCGCCAGGACCTCGCGGGCCTGCTCGGGGGTGCCGACGCGTTCGGCGAGGTAGCCGACCACGTGCGGGAGGGGTTCGGTCGCGGCCAGCCGCTGCAGGGCCGGCAGGTCCCCGGGCGGGGCCAGCCAGCGGCCCGACATCTCGTGCACGGTGCCGATGCCGGCCACCGCGGCCGCCCGCAGCGCGCTGCGCCGGGCCTCGTCGGCGGCCGCGGGGCTCAGGGCGGCCCAGCGGGCGTCCAGGGCCGCGTGGTGGGCCTGGCCGCGCACCCGGCCGTCCTCGTCCCAGCCGGGCAGGTCCGCCAGTCCGGCGGCCTGCGCGAGAGGGGTGCTGACCAGGGCGCTGTGCCCGTCGACGCGGGACAGCACGACGGGGGTGCCCGGGGCCGCCCGGTCCAGCTCGGCCCGGGTGGGGACCGGCGCCCCGCCCCAGACCGACTCGTCCCAGCCGAACCCCGCCAGCAGCTCACCGGGCACGGCCCGCGCGGCGACGGCGTCCAGCAGCACGCGCGGGCCGGGGACGCCGTGCAGGTCCAGGCCGGTGTGCCGCAGCCCGGTCTCGGTGAGGTGGACGTGGGCGTCGACGAAGGCGGGGGTGATGAGCCGGCCCTGCAGCTCGACGACCTCGTCGCCCTCGCGCGTCCACGCCGCGGCGGCCTCGTCCGGGCCCACCCAGGCCACGGTCGAGCCCTCGACGAGCATCGCCGTGGCGAACGGGTCGGCCGGGGAGTACACCGCCCCGCCCCGGTAGAGCCGACGAGCCGGGCGGGCAGCAGAACGGTCCACGTCGGGCAGCGTAGGAGCCGCCCGGCGTGGACCGTTCGTCAGGTGCCTCAGGCGGCGGCCGGGGTGGTCCCCTCGGTGGCCCCACCGGTCATGGCGCCCCCACCGGGCATCTGGGTGACGCTGGCCGGGTCCGGAGCCGCCACGTCGACGTCGGTGCCCCAGTCGAAGAAGTCCATCTGGACGTTCAGCGTGGAGCCCTCGACCGTGACCTCCTGGGTCAGGCGGACCGGGCGGTCCTGGTCGTCGACGTAGAGGGTGAAGGGGATCGGCCCGACCTGCGCGGCGGCCTGCTCGGCCTCCTCCGTCCGCTGCTCGGCCGGGAGCTGCTCCAGCGCCTTGGCGGGGTCGATCGTGCCGGAGTAGCCCCTGGCCTGCACGCCGCGGACGTCCTGGGCGGGCAGCTCCCGGACGTCGTCGGCCACCGCGTCGAGCTGCTCGAGCTGCTTGCTCGGGTCCATCTGCGCGGTGTCCAGCCCGGTGGCGCCCATCTGGTCCAGCGGCACCTGCACCCACTGGCCCTCGGCGGTCAGCGGAGCGCCCGACAGGTAGGCCGAGCCGTCGACGACGCGCATGGTGACCTTCGACCCACCGGCCTGCTGCGGCAGGGTCATCGTCATCTCGACGGCGCTCGCGGTCGAGTCGAAGGACCCCTCGGCCGAGACGTCACCCATGGAGGCGGCCTCCCCGGTGCCCGTCATCGTCAGCGCGAACTTGGCGCTGCCGGCCTCCTTGGAGTTCTGCGCCGAGGCCTTCACGGCCTCGAAGGCGGTGAGCTGGGTGGCGGGCGAGGAGGTCGACGTGCCCTGCGAGGAGGTGCCGGAGGCGGAGTCGTCCCCACCACCGCAGGCCCCCAGGCCGAGCGCGAGGACGACCGCACCGCCGGCCGCCAGCGCCCCGATGCGGCGCCGGCGCCGCGAGGTCGGGCGAGTGGTCGAGTGCGTGGTCATGGTGTTCCCCCCTGGTCAGGCTGTGGACGAGATCCGTGGACTACCCCACCAGGATGCGCCCGTCGGCGCCCGTCGGCGTCACCCGTACGGCGCGTCCTGGCGAACCGTCCGGATGACCTCCCCACGGGCTCCGCCGCCCTCTGCCAGACTCCCCCGCGTGTCCCACCCCACCGGTCGGCTCATGCTGCTCGACTCCGCCTCCCTCTACTTCCGGGCCTTCCACGGGGTGCCGGCCTCGGTGACGGCCCCCGACGGCACCCCCGTCAACGCGGTGCGCGGCTTCCTGGACGCCCTGGCCCACCTCATCACCGCGTGGGGCCCGACCCGGGTGGTGGCGTGCTGGGACGAGGACTGGCGCCCGGCCTTCCGCGTGGAGGCGCTGCCCTCGTACAAGGCCCACCGCGTCGGCGCGGACGGCGCCGAGGACGCCCCCGACCTGCTGCTGCCGCAGGTGGACGTCATCGTCGACGTGCTCGCCGCGCTGGGGATCGCGCGGGTGGGTGCCGCCGGCTACGAGGCCGACGACGTCATGGCCACCCTGGCCACGCGCTGCACCGCGACCAGCGGGGACCCCGTCGACGTCGTCACCGGCGACCGGGACCTGTTCCAGCTCGTCGACGACACCGCCGGCGTGCGGGTCCTGTACTGCGGCAAGGGGGTCCGCAAGGCCGAGGCCGTCACCCAGGGGTGGCTGCAGGACCGGTACGGCGTCGGGACGGGTCAGGCCTACGCCGACGTGGCCGTCCTGCGCGGGGACCCCTCCGACGGGCTGCCCGGGGTGGCCGGCGTCGGGGAGAAGACGGCCGTGGCGCTCATCACCCGCTACGGCACGCTGCAGGACCTGCTGGCCGCCGCCGACGATCCCGGTGCGGGGCTGACGGCGGGCCGGCGCACCAAGCTGCTCACCGCGCGGGACTACCTCGCCGCCGCGCCCGTCGTCGTGCAGACGGTGCGCGACGTGCCGCTGGGCGAGGTCGACGACGCGCTGCCGGCCGCACCCGCCGACGCCGAGCGGCTCGAGGAGCTCGCGCAGCGCTGGGGCCTGCGTTCCAGCGTCGACCGCGTCCTGGCCGCTCTGCGGGACGCCCGCACCTGACCGGGCCCAGCGGCCTCGTTGCCTCTCCGCGGCCGATCATCGGCCGCGGGGAGGCAACGAGGCGGACCCCGCCGCGCTCAGGCCTCGGTGAGGGAGGTGTGGGCGACGACGCCGCGGCGGACGGCGTCGACGGCGTCGCGGGCGGCCGAGCGGACCCCCGGGTCCAGCGAGGCGGCGCCGATCTGGTCGAGCAGGTCCACCAGCTGCTTGCAGCGGCGCACGAAGTCGCCCGCGGCCAGGTCGGCCTCGCGCAGCACCGCGTCCAGGCGGTGCCCGCTGGCCCACCGGTGCACCGCCCAGGCCAGACCCGGGTCCGGTTCGCGCGTCATCGGCACCTTGTGGTGGTCCTCGCGGTCGGTGAGGTCGCTCCAGAGCCGGTGCGTGGTGGCGATGGCGTTCTCGGTGCGGCGCGGGATGCGCTCGGGCCGCCCGCCCTCGTCGCGGCGGGACTCGTGCACGAGGGTGGACACCGCCGCGGCCAGGTCCGCCGGCGGCAACCCCGCCCAGGCGCCCTCGCGCAGGCACTGCGCGACGAGCAGGTCCGTCTCGGCGTTGATCCGGCGCAGGGTGCGCCCGGCGTCGGTGACGGCGCCGCCGTCGGCGGTGAGGTACCCCAGCTCGGCCAGCAGGTCGCACACCCGGTCGAAGGTCCGGGCGATGGTGCCGGTGCGGCCCTCGATCTTGCGCTGCAACCCCTGGGTGTCCCGGCGCAGCTTCTCCTCCCGCACGGCCCAGCGGGCGTGCTCCTCCCGGTCGGCGCAGCCGTGGCACGGGTGGGCGCGCACGGCCTCGCGCAGCCGGACCAGCTCGGCGTCCTCCTGCGCGCCCGTCCCCTGCCGGCGCCGCGGCGGCGGGTCTCCCCCGCCGGTCTCGGCGAGGGCGTTGCGCAGGGAGGAGGCGAGGTCGCGCCGCTCCTGCGGGGACCGCCAGTTGAAGCCCTTCGGGACGCGGACCCGGGCGACCGGGTCGACGGCGCCGGTGAAGTCGTGGGCCTCGATGGTCCGCACCTGCCGGTCCTGGGACAGGATCCGGGGAGAGGGGCCGTCGAACCCCTTGCCCGCCACCAGGTCCAGGACGACGCCGAAGCTGGAGCGCCGGCCACCGGGCAGGCGCACGACGTCACCGCGGGACAAGTTCTCGATGCTGGCCCGGGCTTCGGCGCGACGGGACGCGGCCCCGGCGCGGGACAGGTCCTTCTCCCGGTCGCTGATGGCCTGCCGCAGCGCGAAGTACTCCCCGAAGTCCCCCAGGTGGCACGTCATCGCCTCGGTGTACCCGGCGAGGGCCTCGGTCTGGTTCTTGATCTGCTGGGCCTGCCCGACGACGGCGCGGTCGGCCTGGAACTGCGCGAACGACGTCTCCAGGATGTCGCGGGCCCGGTCGCGGCCCACCTGCTCGACGAGGTTGACGGCCATGTTGTACGTCGGGCGGAAGCTGGAGCGCAGCGGCCACGTGCGCCGCGAGGCGAGGCCGGCGACGGCCTCGGGGTCGGTGCTGCCGGACCACACGACGACGGCGTGCCCCTCCACGTCGATCCCGCGCCGGCCGGCCCGGCCGGTGAGCTGGGTGTACTCCCCCGGGGTCACGTCGACGTGGGTCTGCCCGTTCCACTTCACGAGCTTCTCCAGCACCACCGAGCGCGCCGGCATGTTCACGCCCAGGGCCAGGGTCTCGGTGGCGAACACGGCCTTGACCAGGCCGCGGGCGAACAGGTGCTCCACGGTCTCCTTGAACACCGGCAGCATCCCGGCGTGGTGGGCGGCCAAGCCGCGCTCCAGGCCCTCCAGCCAGCCCCAGTAGCCCAGGACGGCCAGGTCGGAGCTGGGGATCTCCGCGCACCGCTCCTCGGCGACCGCGCGGATCTCCTTGCCCTCCTCCGGCGTGGTCAGCCGCAGCCCCCACGCCACGCACTGCTCCACGGCGGCGTCGCAGCCCGCGCGGCTGAAGATGAACGTGATGGCCGGCAGCAACCCGGCCTGGTCCAGGGTGTCGAGCACCTGGGCCCGCGAGGCCGGGCGCTGACCCCCGCCGATCCGCCCCCCACCGCCACCCCGGGGGGCGGGCCGGGCCTGACCGCGCCGCCGACCCCGACCGGGGTACGAGGCGAGCCGGTCGGTGCGGACCTGCTGGCGGGACATCGCCACCAGTTCGGGGTTGACGATCGCCCCGGGCACCAGGGACCCCTCGTCGCCCTCCAGCGGGTCCCCGTCGGGGTCGGTGAACAGGTCGTAAAGCCGCGTCCCCACGAGCAGGTGCTGCCACAGCGGGACCGGCCGGTGCTCGGAGACCACGACCTCGGTGTCCCCGCGCACGGTGTCCAGCCACGCGCCGAACTCCTCGGCGTTGCTGACGGTCGCTGACAGCGAGGCGACGACGACGTCGGAGGGCAGGTGGATGATCACCTCCTCCCACACTGCCCCGCGGGAGCGGTCGGCGAGGTAGTGCACCTCGTCCATGACGACGTACCCGAGCCCGTCGAGCAGGGAGGACCCGGCGTAGAGCATGTTGCGCAGCACCTCGGTCGTCATGACGACGACGGGGGCCTCCCCGTTGACCGAGTTGTCCCCCGTCAGCAGCCCGACGGCGCCGGAGCCGTGGCGGGCGACGAGCTCGGCGTACTTCTGGTTCGACAGCGCCTTGATGGGCGTGGTGTAGAACGCCTTGCGCCCGGTGCGCAGCGCCAGGTGGGCGGCGAACTCCCCCACCACCGTCTTGCCGGCCCCGGTGGGGGCGGCGACGAGGACGCCGCGGCCGGACTCCAGGGCCTGGCACGCCTGCAGCTGGAAACCGTCGAGGTCGAACCCGAGGGTGCCGGCGAACTGCGAGAGCTCGGTGCGGGACTCCTCGGTGCGGCGGCGCGCTGCCGCGTAGCGTTCCGCGGGGCTTGCCATGGTCGCGACAGTACATCGTGGCCACCGGCCCCGCTCATGCCAGGACGCTCAGCGCCCCCGGCACGACCTCGCAGCTCACCGGCGCCCCGCCGAGGGGTTCCCCGTCGGCGTAGGGCCGCGGGCGCACCCCGCGCGGTCCGGTCCCCAGCGGTTCCAGGCGCACCGAACGCGCCCGGTGCACCGTGACCTCCGGCAGCCCCACGTGCCTGCCGCGGCGCGCCCGCGGGAACAGCTGCAGCGCCGCGACCGGGCTGAGGCGGTCGACGACGACCACGTCGAGCAGGCCGTCGGTGGGGTCGGCGTCGGGGGCCACGAGGATGCCCCCGCCGTAGCAGCGGGTGTTGGCCACGGCCACGAGCAGGGAGTCCAGGTCGTGGGTGACGCCGTCGAGCGTGAGCCGCACCGGCAGGCCCCGCACCACGGCCAGCTCCCGCAGCGCGGCCAGGGTGTACCGGGCCGGGCCCCTCGGCCAGCGCCAGGCGTTGGCGCGCTCGTTGATGAGGGCGTCCACCCCGCAGGCCAGGATGCTGGCGAACCAGCCCGTCCCGCCGGCGTGCTCGACGCGCACGGCGTCGAGGCGGCGGTGACGGCCGGCGTGCAGGGAGTGCGCCACCGCCTCCGCGGCCGCGACCGGGTCACCGAGCGCGAGGTCCAGACCGCGGGCGATGTCGTTGCCGGTGCCGGCCGGGACGATCCCCAGCGCCGTGCCCGTCCCGGCGACGGCCTGCACCCCCGCGTGCACGATGCCGTCCCCGCCGACCACGACGAGGGCCTCGAACTCGCCCGTGCGCTCGCGGGCCGTGCGGGAGACGTGCGCCAGGTCGGGGCCGGACAGGTCGGTGACGTCGTGGCCGAGGGACCGCAGCGTCTGCAGCACCCGGGTGCCCGCGGCGCGGCCGTCCCCGCGACCCGCCGTCGGGTTCACGAGGAGGCCGACCCGCCCCCGGGATCCCACCGGGGTCAGATGGTGCTGGCTTCGTCGTCGGACAGGTTCCCGTAGTCCGGCTCGGGGGAGTTCTTCTGGCGCCGACGGTCGTTGAGCACGCAGATGATCATCGCGATGCCGAACAGGAGCAGCAGCGGCAGCGCCAGCAGCAGCATCGTGGTGATGTCGGACGTCGGCGTCACGAGCGCGGAGAACAGGAAGCTGAGGAAGACGCTGATGCGCCACTGCTTCACGATCGTCTTGCCGGAGACCAGGTGGGCGAAGTTCAGGCCCACGAGGACGACGGGCAGGAGGAACCCGAGCCCGAACGCCAGGATGATGCGCATGCAGAAGCTGAGGTAGATCTGCGCGTCGATGACGTTCGAGCCCTCTTCGGGGGTGAACCCGATGAGGAACGCCATGGCGGTCGGCAGGACGGAGTAGGCGATGGCCGCACCGGCCAGGAACAGCGGCACCGCCGCGCTGATGAAGCCGACGGCGTAGCGCTTCTCCTTGCGGGTCAGGCCCGGGGTGATGAACGCCCAGAACTGCCACAGCCAGAACGGGCTGGAGATGAGCACCCCGACCCAGATCGCGCCCTTGACGGCGAAGTCGAAGGCGGACCCGACCTGGCCGAAGTTGATCGAGACCAGGGTGTTGCGCCGCTCGGCCTCGGCCAGGATCGGGTCCTGCAGCAGGCCGAAGATGCCGCCCCGGAAGGACGGGACGCGCCAGAACGCCTCGCTCCAACCGTTCCACAGGAACCAGCCGAGGATGCTCCCGATGACCAGGAAGACACCCGCCTTGACCGAGCGGTTCCGCAGTTCCCTCAGGTGGTCCAGGAGGGGCATGCGCCCCTCGGGGTCCCGGGGCGTGCGGCGTCGACGGACGGTGGTCACAGCCATGTCGGTGGCGGGTGCTCGGGGCGGCGGGTCAGGAGGCGCGCGACTGCTGCTCGGCGTTCTTCTGCGCCGCGTCCTCGGCGGCGAGCTTGGCCTCGAGCGCGGTGGGCTCGCTGTCCTGGGTGCGGGTCGGAGCGGTGGCGGTGGTGGAGGGGGAGGGGGACGCCGTGGTCTCCTCCTTGCCGTCGTTCTTCATCTCCTTGACCTCGGACTTGAAGATGCGCATCGAGCGGCCCAGACCACGCGCCGCGTCGGGCAGGCGCTTGCTGCCGAACAGGGCGATGACCAGGACGACGAGGATGACGAGCACCCACGGGTGGTCGACGAGGTTGCGGAACATCAGTCCTCCAGTGTCGGTCGTTGCGCGGCCATCGTACGTCTCCGAGGCCCGCTGGTGGGACAAGGATGCGCGTCGAGTCGTGCTGATCGTGACCGGTCCCGGGAAAGCAGGTGGATTCCCGGTGAACTCCCGGCGCCCTCCCCGGGAGCACGAGAGCCGCCCCGCGGACGCCGGGGCGTCCGCGGGGCGGCTCTGCGAGAGGTGGGGGCTGCTCAGCGCACCGTGCGCAGGCCGCGTGCGGCCAGGGAGGCGAGGTCGTCGCAGGAGTCGAGCACGAGGGCGAAGTCCAGGACGTCGTCCCAGGCGATGGTCGAGCCGGTGTGGGTCTCCATGGCCTCGGCCGGGATGGTCCAGCGCTCGACGGCGACACCGCCGGAGACCAGCAGGGCCACGACGTCCTCACCGGCGGGCTTGCGGACCTCGTCCTTGCACTTGGGGCAGCCGAACGCGTAGAAGGACCGCTCCTTGGCCGAGCACACCACGAGGCGAACCTGCTTGGGCGTGAGCTCGACGTCGCCGCAGCAGGGGCAGGAAGCCTTGATCGTGGTCATGTCGTGCACCTCTCGTCCGTGTGTTGGTCCGGCGGCGACCCCGCCGTCCGACACCCACTGCTTCGGCACGCTCCACCGATCCCTTGAACGGCTTTTCGGGCCCGACCTTGACAGCCCCGGCGGGCCTGTGCGTGCGGCGGGTCAGGCGTACCGGGCCAGGGCCGCGACCGCCGCCTCGCGGACCTGCACGGCCAGCTCCGGGGGGTCCACGACGCGGGCCCCGGCCCCCAGGCGCAGCAGCAGCCGGCGCACCCAGGACGTGTCCGCCGTGCGCACCCGCACCCGCACCGTGGCCTGCTCCCAGGCGTCCTCGGGGGCCTCCTGCACGGACTCGACCGGGTAGTAGTCCACGACCCAGGCGGCCTGGGGGGCCAGGTCGACGGTGACGACGAGGTCCTCGGGGCTGGGGCGGAACAGGTCGGTGGCCACGTCCCGGGACTCCGCCTGCACCGGTGGGGTGCCGTCGACGTCCAGGACCTGCGCGGTCTCGACGCGGTCGAGGCGGAACAGCCGCACGCCCTCGGCGCGGTGGCACCAGCCCTCCAGGTACCAGTGGCCCTCCACGTTGACCAGCCGCATGGGGTCCACGTCCCGTTCGGTGCGCTCGTCGCGGCTGGGCACCAGGTAGCTCACGTGCAGGCGGCGGTGCTCGCGCAGCGCCCGGCGGGCGGTCTCCAGGACGGCGGCGCTGGAGGAGTCGCTGACGTCGACGGCCACGGCGCGCGCGGCTCCCCCGGCCTCCCCGGTCGCCTCCGACAGCTTGGCCAGCGCCCCCTCCAGGGCCTCCCGGTCGTGCAGGCCGGGGACCTCGGCCAGCGTCCGCAACCCCACCAGCAGCGCGACGGCCTCGTCGACGGCCAGCCGCGCGGGCCGGGCGATGGGGTCGGCGTTGGACAGGTAGACGTGCCCGGACTCCCACCGCGCGTCGATGAGGTCGTCGGGCAGGTGCCCGGGGGTGCCGCAGACGAACAGCAGTTCCAGGTCGTGGACGAGGTCGTCTTCGGTGATGCCGAAGTGCTCGGCGGCCTCGGCCACGGGGATGCCCTGGTGGGTCAGCAGGTAGGGGACCATCGCCAGCAGCCGCGAGAGCCGCTCGGTGGAGGCGTTGCCGCTCACGCGCGCACCCCCGCCGCTCCCCGCAGCCGGCGCAGGACGGCCTCGCGCAGGTCGTCCGGTTCCAGGACGAGCACGTCGGCGCCGTAGGCGGCCAGCTCGTCGGCGGCCACCTCCACGTCGCTGACGTCCAGGACCACCAGGTCCTCCCCCTGGTCCTGCCCGTGCCCGGTCTCGACCGACCGGGCCCGCCGGCGCACGGCCAGCCCGGCCCCCGAGCGCACGAGCAGCCGCGCCGGCCGGGTCTGGACCGGCCCGACGCTGCGGCCGACGACCTCGCGCGCGTCGACGCCCTCGGGCACCTCGTAGGAGCCGGGCCGCCCGATCCGCTTGACGGCCGAGGCCACGCGGGAGAGGCGGAAGACGCGGGTGGCCGCCCGGTCCCGGTCGTGCCCCAGGAGGTACCAGCGACCGTGCCAGGACACGATCGCCCACGGCTCGACGTGCCGCACGGCCGGTTCCCCGCCGGCGCGGCGGTAGGTGAACTGCACGGGCGCGCGGTCGCGGGTGGCGGCGTAGAGGGGGTCGAAGGCCGGTTCGGCCGTGCGCACCCGCGGTTCCAGGCCGACCAGGGAGCTCTCGTCCGGTTCCACGCCCAGGCTGCGCAGCTTCACCAGCGCCCGGGTGGCCGGGCCGGCCAGGCTGGCCTGCTGCCAGACGCGGCTGGCCAGGGACAGGACCGCCAGCTCGGCGGGGGTGAAGCGGATCTCCGGCAGCGCGTAGGCCTCCCGGTCGATCCGGTAGCCGGCCTCGTCCTCGAAGAACGCGTCCTCGCCCCCGGTCTCCAGCGGCACGCCGAGTTCGCGCAGGTCCTCCTTGTCCCGCTCGAACATCCGCTCGAAGGCCACCGTGGTGGCGCAGTCGGCGTACTGCGGGACGGCGGCGCGGATCTGCTCCTTGGTCAGCCAGCGGCGCGTCGCGGACAGGGCGATGACGAGGTTCAGCAGCCGCTCGGTCCGGCGGGCACCCCGGGCCGCGGCGGCGGCCCCGCCGGGGGCGGGTCCGGCAGCACGACTGGCAGCAGGGGTACTGGTCATGGTGCGGTGGACGCTACCGGAACCCCGCCCGCGCGCAGCCTGCGTACCCTCAGATCGTGACGATCAGGTGGCGCTCTGCAACGGTCGACCGGCTCGGGGCGGCGTGGGCCGGCTCGGTGGAGCTGCACGCCACCCTCACCAGCGGGCCCGAGACCGGGACGCAGGTCAAGGCCCTGGCCCACCCCGACCTCGTCGGCACCCCCCGGCCCGGTGACCGGGTCCTGCTCAACGTCTCCGCGCTGGCCCGCGGCCTGGGCACCGGCGGGTACGCGCTCGTCGTCGCGCTGCCGGACCGGCTGCCCGCCGACCCCGAACCGGGCCCGGGGCACCTGGTCAAGGCGCGGTACACCCCGCTGCAGACGATGGTCCTGGGCGCCGACGACCAGGAGTCGGCGCACCACGGGCTGCTCGCCGAGGCCGACGACCTCGCCGGCACGCCCGTCGTCGTGGCCGACCTGCACTCGGCGCTGCCCGCGGTCGTGGCCGGCGTGCGCGCCGCCGCGCCTGGTGCGCGCGTGGCCTACGTCATGACCGACGGCGGGGCGCTGCCGGCGGCGTTCTCCCGCGCCGTGGCGGGGTTGCGGGAGGCGGGGTGGATCGCCGCGTGCATCACGACGGGGCAGGCCTTCGGCGGGGACCTGGAGACCGCGACCGTGCACACCGGGCTGCTGGCCGCGCGGCTGGTCACCGGCGCCGACGTCGTCGTCGTCGCCCAGGGCCCGGGCAACCTCGGGACCGGCTCGCGGTGGGGGTTCTCCGGGGTCGCCGCCGGGGAGGCGCTGAACGCCGCCGCGGTGCTCGGCGGGCGGCCCGTCGCGGCGCTGCGGGTCTCCGAGGCCGACGCCCGCCCCCGGCACCGCGGGGTCTCCCACCACTCCCTCACCGCGGTCGGGCGCGTGGCCCTGGCCCCCGTCGACGTGCCCGTGCCCGACACCCCCGGAGCGTTCGCCGACGGCGTGCGCGAGCAGGCGCGGGGCCTGTGCACCGACCGGCACCGCTACGTCGAGGTCCCCGCGGCCGGCCTGGACGAGGCCCTGGCCACCAGCCCGGTGCGGCTGTCCACGATGGGCCGCGGGGTCGACCAGGACCGGGCCAGCTTCGTGGCGGCCGCGGCCGCCGGCCGGCACGCCGCCACCCTCCTGCCCCGGACGTGACGAGACCCCCTGCGCCGTGCGGCGCAGAGGGTCTCGGAGGGCGTCAGCTCACTTCACGTCGACGAGGTCCACGACGAAGATCAGGGTCTCCCCGCCCTTGATGGCCCCGCCGGCGCCGCGGTCGCCGTAGCCCAGGTGCGGGGGGATGACCAGCTTGCGCCGGCCGCCGACCTTCATGCCCAGCAGGCCTTGGTCCCAGCCCTGGATGACCATGCCGGCCCCCACGGGGAAGTCCAGCGGCTGCCCGCGGTTCCAGGAGGAGTCGAACTCCTCACCGGTGCTGAACGCCACCCCCACGTAGTGCGCGCTGACGGTCTTGCCGGGCGTCGCCTCGGCCCCGTCACCGACGATCTCGTCGGTGATGACGAGGTCGGTGGGCGGCTCGCCCTCGGGGAAGTCCACGTCGGGCTTGGTGCGTTCGCTCATGCCCCGACCCTACCCACCGGCCCCGTCCGTCCCCCGGCCCCGGGGGCGGGCTCAGTACCCGTCGAGGACGTCCACGACGAAGACCAGCGCACCGGCGGGGGCGCTGGGGTTGCTCGGTTCCTCCCCGTAGGCCTGCTCGGCGGGGATGACCAGCTCGACGCGGCTGCCGATCTTCTGGCCCACCAGGCCGTTGTCCCAGCCCGGGATGACGTTGCCCTGGCCGATGACGAACTCGAACGGCTCGGGCCGGGTCCAGGACTGGTCGAAGACCTCACCGTCGGCCAGCCGGGCCCCCAGGTACTGCACCGTCAGGTTCATGCCGGGCGTCACCGCCGGGCCGGTGCCCTCGATGAGGGGCTGCACGACGAGGTCCGCCGGCGGCGTCGGATCGGCGATCTCGAACCCGGTGGGTACGTTCCCCTCGTCCGTCACCACGGTCGGCAGCCCCGCCGGCGGGGTCACCGGCGTGCCCTCGGCCATCGTCGGGACGATCTTCTCCACGTCGGCGACGACGACGATCGTCGTGGTCGCGTCGACGTTCTCCTTGCCGAACTGCTGCACCGCCTCACCGAAACCGTCGTCGGGGGCGATGGCGATGACCACCCGGTCCCCCACGTGGGTCCCCACGAAACCGCGCGCCAGCCCCATCGTGATGTTCGACAGCTCGAAGCGGGCCGCGGTCCGGCCGTAGTTGGAGTCCAGCTCCTCACCGGTCGAACCCGCGTACAGGGTGTAGGCGAAGGCGATGGTGTCCGTGGCCGCCACCTCCGGCCCGTCGCCGGGCACCACGACCTTGCGGGAGGTCTCCGAGACCGTCAGCGGCGGGGTGAACGTCACCGTCGGCTTCACGGCCGTCCCCACCTCCCCGGCCACGTCGACCGGCAGCTCCTCGTCGGTCACCGCCGGCTCGATCGCGGCAGCCGACGCGGACGCCGAGGCGGACTGCTCGCTCGGGGTGGGGCTGTCGGCCTCGGAGGCGCACGCGCCCAGCAGGGACATCGCCAGGACGGCGGAGGCGGACATCAGGGCGGTACGGCGGCGCACGGAGGACCTCACTCATCGACGGGTCGAACCCGGTCAGCGTAACCGCGCACCCCGGGCCCGCGCCGACCGTCCCTCACATGCTGTCGATGAGCCGTTCCACCCTGTCGTCGACGGCCTTGAACGGGTCCTTGCACAGCACCGTCCGCTGGGCCTGGTCGTTGAGCTTCAGGTGCACCCAGTCGACCGTGAAGTCACGTCGCTTCTCCTGCGCGGCGCGCACGAAGTCCCCGCGCAGCTTGGCCCGCGTCGTCTGCGGCGGCACGCTCAGCGCCTCGAAGACCTCGATGTCCGAGCACACCCGCTCGGCCATCCCCCGCTGGGCGAGCAGGTAGTGCAACCCCCGGCCCCGGTGGATGTCGTGGTAGGCCAGGTCCAGCCGCGCGATGCGCGCCGACGTCAACGGCAGGTCGTGCTTGGCCATGTACCGGTCCAGCAGCTTCTTCTTGATCACCCAGTCGACCTCGCGGTCCACCAGGGAGAAGTCCTGCGTCTGCACCGCCCGCAGCGCCCGCTCCCACAGGTCCAGCACTCGCTTCACGGTCGGGGTCTGCAGCCCGCGGTGCTCGACGAACTCCTTGGCCCGCTCCAGGTACTCCCCCTGGATCTCCAGCGCGGACGCCTCGCGGCCGTTGGCCAGCCGCACCGGTTTGCGGCCCGTCGGGTCGTGGGAGATCTCCCGGATCGCCCGGATCGGGTTCTCCATCGTCATCTCCCGCAGCGGCACGCCCTCCTCGACCATCCGCAGGACCAGGTCGGTGGCGCCGACCTTGAGCATCGTCGTCGTCTCGGACATGTTCGAGTCGCCCACGATGACGTGCAGGCGCCGGTACCGCTCGGCGTCGGCGTGCGGCTCGTCGCGGGTGTTGATGATCGGCCGGCTGCGCGTCGTCGCGCTGGAGACGCCCTCCCAG
Source organism: Kineococcus halophytocola (assembly GCF_041276425.1). Classification (NCBI taxonomy): domain Bacteria; kingdom Bacillati; phylum Actinomycetota; class Actinomycetes; order Kineosporiales; family Kineosporiaceae; genus Kineococcus; species Kineococcus halophytocola. Next base: position 30,301 of record NZ_JBGFTU010000002.1, read on the forward strand.
ATGTGGTCGGCCCGCTGGGAGAGGGAGTACACCGCCCCGCGCGGGGTCTGCACCACCTTGCCCGCCCCCACCACGAGCTGGCGGGAGACCAGGAACGGGATGAGCACGTCGGACAGGCGCCCGAACTCCCCGTGCCGGGACACCAGGTAGTTCTCGTGGCAGCCGTAGGAGTTGCCCGCCGAGTCGGTGTTGTTCTTGAACAGGAACACCTCCCCGGCGATGCCCTCCTCCTCCAGCCGCCGCTCGGCGTCGGTCAGCAGACCCTCCAGGGTCCGCTCACCGGCCCGGTCGTGCACGACGAGCTGGCGCACGTCGTCGCACTCGGGCGAGGCGTACTCCGGGTGCGAGCCCACGTCCAGGTACAGACGGGCCCCGTTCTTGAGGAACACGTTGCTCGAACGGCCCCACGACACGACCTTGCGGAACAGGTACCGCGCCACCTCGTCCGGGGACAGCTTGCGCTGACCCTCGAAGGCGCAGGTGACGCCGAACTCCGTCTCCAGCCCGAAGATCCGGCGATCCATTTCCCCACCTTAGGCACACCGGCGCCGTGCGGCGCAGCGAGACGCGCGGACTCCCCCGCTCAGCCGACGGGGGCCAGCAACCCCGCCAGGACCGGGCCGGTGAGGCGGCGGAACGTGCGGCGCTCGCGGCTGCGGTCCAGGACGGCGACCTCGAGCTGGTCGGCGGCGATGGGCCGCGGGCCCTGGCCGGCGGCCTCGGCCGCCGCGTCCGAGCCCAGGGCCTCCACGGCCAGCTGCAGCGCCGCGGCCAGGGACAGCCCCGGCTCCCAGCGCTCGCGCAGCTTGGCGGTGATCTGCTCGGCCGACCCGCCCATGGCGACGAAGCCGTGCTCGTCGGCCACGGACCCGTCGTAGGTGAGCCGGTAGACCTGGTCGGTCTCGGGGTCCCGGCCCACCTCGGCGACGACGATCTCGACCTCGTAGGGCTTGGACTCGGTGGTGAAGATCGCCCCCAGCGTCTGGGCGTAGGCGTTGGCCAACCCGCGGGCGGTGACGTCGGAACGGTCGTAGGAGTACCCGCGCACGTCGGCGTACCGGACACCGGCCACCCGCAGGTTCTCGAACTCGTTGTACTTCCCGACGGCGGCGAAGGCGACGCGGTCGTAGATCTCGGAGATCTTGTGCAGCGCCCGGGAGGGGTTCTCCGAGGCGAAGACGATGCCGTCGGCGCAGGCGACGACGACGACGGCCCGTCCGCGCGCGATGCCCTTGCGCGCGTAGTCGGCCTTGTCCTTCATCAACTGCTCGGGCGAGACGTAGAAGGGCACGCTCATCGCTCAGGCCTCCTGTCCCGTGATGCCGGGGTTGCCCCCGGGGTTGCCCCGCCGGCCGGCCACGACGGCCTCCACGACGGGTTCGAGTTCGGCGTCGGGGACCTTGCGGAACCCGGCGGCGGTGACGACCCCCACGACGGGCCAGATCCTGCGCAGCAGGTCCGGGCCGCCGGTGGCGGAGTCGTCGTCGGCGGCGTCCCACAGGGCCTCCAGCGCCACCCGTACGGTCTGCGCCTCGTCCATGCCGGGCCGGTACAGCTTCTTCAGCGCCCCGCGGGCGAAGATCGAGCCGGACCCCACGGTGTGGTGGTCGCGTTCCTCCGAGCGGCCGCCGGTGACGTCGTAGCCGACGATGCGCCCGCGGCCGGCGTGCAGGTCGTACCCGGCGAACAGCGGGACGACGGCCAGGCCCTGCATGGCCAGGCCCAGGTTCCCGCGGATCATCGTCGAGAGGCGGTTCGCCTTGCCCTCGAAGGACATCAGCGTCCCCTCGAGCTTCTCGAAGTGCTCCAGCTCCACCTGGAACAGCCGGATCATCTCCACGGCCAGCCCCGCGACGCCGGCGATCCCGGCGCAGGAGTGCTCGTCGGTCTGGAACACCTTGGTGATGTCGCGCTGGGCGATCACCGGGCCCGCGGTGGCGCGGCGGTCCCCGGCCATGACGACCCCGCCGGCGAACACGATCGCCACGATCGTCGTGGCGTGCGGGGCCTCCCCCGCCCCGGGGCCGCCACCGGGCAGCGCACCGGCCGGCAGGGGGCGGGCGGCGGGCAGGACGTCCGGCGAGTACTCGCGCACGAACTCGGTGAAGGACGACGACCCGGGCCGCAGGAACGCGGCCGGCAACCGTCCCGACTGGTCGCTGGAGTGGTTCACCCTCGCGACCCTACCCGGCACCCCGCGGGCCCGCCGGGACGGTGCGCCGGGCCGGTGAGGGGACGGCTACTGGCCGCCCTTCTGCACGAAGCCGCGCACGAACTCCTCGGAGTTGGACTCCAGGACCTCGTCGATCTCGTCGAGCAGGGCGTCGACGTCGGCGTCGGTCTCGGAGCTCGTGGCGGAGGCCTGTCCGGCCCCCTGGGCCGGGACCGCGGGGACGTCCTCGGTCTCGTCCTCGCGCCGGCTCGGGCGCTGCTGCTCCTGTCCAGGCATGGCTGGCTCCCCCTGACGTGTCGTGCCCCACCGGACCAGCCGGTGCGGTTCCTGCCACGACACTAACCCCGCACCCGGGGCCGCGGCCCGATCTGCGGGGCACGTCACCCGGGAGCCCCACCCGGGAGCCTCACCCCTGGCGCGTCCCGGTGAGCGCGGCGACGAGGTCCTCGGCGGTCTCGCAGCGGTCCAGCAGCGCCCCGACGTGCTCGCGGGTCCCGCGCAGCGGTTCCAGCGTCGGCACCCGCTGCAGCGCCCCGCGCCCGGCGACGTCGAAGATCACCGAGTCCCAGCTCGCGGCGGCGACGCGGGCGCCGTAGCGGGCCAGGCACTCCCCGCGGAAGTAGGCGCGGGTGTCGGTCGGCGGGTGGTCCACGGCGTGCCGCACCTCCTCCTCGGTGAGCAGCGTCTCGACCTGCCCGCGCTCGACGAGCTTGCGGTGCAGCCCCTTCTCCGGGCGCACGTCGGACCACTGCAGGTCCACCGCCTGCAGCCGGGCGTGGTCCCAGTCCAGCCCGTCGCGGGAGCGGTACCCCTCCAGCAGGCGCAGCTTGGCGACCCAGTCCACCTCCCGGGCCGCGGAGAACACGTCGGTCTCCAGCCGCCCCAGCACCTGCTCCCAGCGGTCCAGGACCTCGGCGGTGTCGGCGTCGACGTCGGTGCCGTAGCGGTCGGCCACGTACGCCTGCGCCGCCTCCAGGTAGACCCGCTGCAGCTGCACCGCGGTCATCCGGCGCCCGTCGCGCAGCCGCACCAGGTGCCTCAGGCCCGGGTCGTGGGAGACCTCGTGCAGCGCCCGCACCGGGTCCGACAGCAGCAGGTCCCCCGCGGGGGAACCCTCCAGCCAGCCGTCCTCCAGCATCGCCAGCACCAGGGACGTGGTGCCGACCTTCAGCAGGGTGGCGACCTCGCACATCGTGGCGTCCCCGACGATGACGTGCAGGCGCCGGTACTTGTCCACGGTGGCGTGCGGCTCGTCGCGGGTGTTGACGATGGGCCGCTTCATCGTCGTCTCCAGGCCCACCTCGACCTCGAAGAAGTCGGCGCGCTGGCTGATCTGGAAGCCGGCCTCGCGCGAGTCCTGGCCCAGGCCCACGCGCCCGGCGCCGGTGAAGACCTGCCGGGAGACGAAGAACGGCGTCAGGTGGCGCACGACGTCGCCGAAGGGCGTGGAGCGGTTCATGAGGTAGTTCTCGTGGGTGCCGTAGGAGGCGCCCTTGCCGTCGGTGTTGTTCTTGTAGATCGTCACCGGCGTCAGCCCCGGCGTGCCCGCCACCCGGCGCAGCGACTCCAGCAGGATCGCCTCCCCCGCCCGGTCCCAGCGCACCGCGTCGCGGGGGGTCAGCACCTCCGGGGAGGAGTACTCCGGGTGGGCGTGGTCGACGTAGAAGCGGGCCCCGTTGGTGAGGATGACGTTGGCCATCGTCGGGTCCTCGGTCTCCGCGCTCACCACGTCCGAGGCGTTCGGGGTGGCCCGGCGCGGGGCGTCGGTGAGCTGGGAGGGGTGTGCGCGGGCCCGGTCGACCTCGAACCCGCGCGCATCGCGCAGCGGGGCCTCGTCCTCGTAGTCCCAGCGCGGCCGCGACCGGCCCCCGGCCGTGGCGGTGGCGTAGGCGTTGACGACCTGCGCCGACAGCAGCATCGGGTTCGCCCCCGGGTCACCGGGGACCGAGATCCCGTACTCCGTCTCGATCCCCACCACGCGGCGCACCGTCATGCCGCGACCCTACGTGGGCACCGGCGCCGCCCCTCACTCGGACCGCAGCGCCACCACGGGGTCCAGCCGCCCGGCCCGGCGCGCGGGGAAGACGCCGAAGAAGATCCCGACCGCGGCGGAGACGACGAAGGCGACGACGGGGCTCCACCACTCGATGACCGCCGGCAGCGGGGACACCTCGTTCACCCCGACCGAGACCGCGACCCCGATGAGGATGCCGATGACCCCGCCGACGCTGGTCAGCAGGACGGCCTCGACGAGGAACTGCACGAGGACGTCGCGCTGGCGGGCCCCCAGGGCCTTGCGCAGCCCGATCTCCCGGGTCCGCTCCCGCACCGAGACGAGCATGATGTTGGAGACGCCCACCCCGCCGACGAGCAGCGAGATGCCCGCGATCGCGGCCAGCACCGCCGTCAGCAGCCCCAGGATCTGCCCGATGACGCCCAGGATCTGCGTCTGCGTCACCGCCGAGAACGTCTGGTCGGGGTACTGCGCCTTCATGGCCTGCCACAACCGCTCGGACAGGTCCGGCACCTGCGAGGCCGACGGCGACTTGACCGCGAACGCGTCGACGCGGTCCAGGGAGAACAGCCGCTGCGCGGTGGTGACGGGGACGTGGACCTCGTTGTCCAGGGAGACCCCGAAGCTCTCGCCCTGCTCGGTGAGCACCCCGATCACCTCGAAGCGGGTGCCCGAGATCGTCACCTGCCGCCCCACCGGGTCGGTCCCGGGGAACAGGTTCCGGGCCGCGGTCGCCCCCAGGACCGCGACGCGGCGGCGGGAGTCGACGTCGACGGAGGTGAAGTACTGACCGTCGGCGACCGCGCGGTTCAGGACCTGCGGCAGGTTCTGGTCCGCGCCCTGGACGGTGGTGAACTGCTCGCGGGTACCGGCCCGGACCTGCGCCCCGGTCGTGACGCGGGCCGTGACGGCGCGCGGGTCGCCGACGACGTCGGCGAGGACCTGACCGTCCCTGATCTGCATGGTGGAGGTCGCGGCGGCGTTGTTGCCGAGGTTGTTCGTGTCGAACTGCCCGGGCACGACGAGGATGAGGTTGGAGCCCAGGCCCTCGACCTGCCGCTCGATCTGCTGGCGCGCCCCGGAGCCGATGGAGACCACCACGATGACCGCGGCGATGCCGATGATGATGCCGAGCATCGTCAGCAGGCTGCGGACCCGGTTGCCGCGCAACGCGTCGAGGGCGACGCGGAACGCCTCCCAGCCCTTCACGGGTACCCCACCGCCCCGACCGCCGAGTCGTGCTCGACCAGGCCGTCGCGCACCCGCACCTGCCGGCGCGCGCGGGCGGCGACCTCGTCGTCGTGGGTCACCAGGACCACCGCGACACCGCGGGCGGAGTTCAGCTCCTCCAGGATCCGCATGACCTCGGCGCCGTTGCGGGAGTCCAGGTTCCCCGTCGGCTCGTCGGCCAGCAGGATCCGCGGTTCGCCCACGAGGGCGCGGGCGATGGCCACCCGCTGCTGCTCCCCGCCGGACATCTGGGTGGGGCGGTGGGTCAGGCGGTGCCCGAGGTTCACCGCCTGCAGGGCCGCGGCCGCGCGTTCCTTGCGCTCGGGGGCCTTCACCCCGCGGTACAGCAGCGGCAGGCCGACGTTGTCCAGGGCGCTGGAGCGCGGCAGCAGCTGGAAGGCCTGGAACACGAAGCCGATCTCCCGGTTGCGCAGCTCGGCCAGCTCGGTGTCGGACAGCTCGGCGACCGCGCGCCCGCCGACGCGCAGGACCCCGGAGGTGGGGCGGTCCAGGCAGCCCAGCAGGTGCATGAGCGTGGACTTGCCCGACCCGCTGGGGCCGATGACGGCGGCGTACTCCCCCTCGGTGAGGGTGACGCTGACCCCGCGCAGGGCCTCGACGGTCGTGTCCCCGAACCGGTAGGAGCGGGTGACGTCGACGGCCTCGATGGCGGCCGGGGTGGGCGCTGGTCGCGGCGGGCCGGTGGGACCGGTCCGGTCGGTGGTGCCGTGGGTCACGGGACCTGCTGCCCCGAGGTCACGTCGGCGGCGCCGTCGGTGACGATCGTCTCGCCCTCGCGCAGCCCCTGCGCGATCTCCACCTCGGCGTCCCCGCGGACCCCGATCGTCACCTCGCGCCGCTCGGCGCGCCCGTCGCGGACGACCCACACGCTGTCGGAGTCCTTCGACCCGTTCGCGGAGCCCGCGCGCAGGATCGCCGAGGCGGGGACCTGCACGACGCCGCTCGCGCTGCGCACCAGGAGGGAGACGGTGGCGCTCATGCCCGGCAGCGGCGTCGCCGCCGGTGCCCCGTCCGGGCCGGTGCCGCCGTCGTAGCTGAGGCGGACGGTGTACGTGACCCCGCCACCGCTGCCGCTGGTCGCGGTGGGGTCCACGCTCGTCACGGTCCCGTGGTAGGTCGCGCCGTCCACGGCGTCCACCGCCACGTCGGCGGTGACCCCCGGCTGCACCTGCAGCACGTCGGTCTCGTCGACGTCGGCGGTCAGGCTGAGGGTGGAGGCGTCGACGACCGTGACCAGGGTCGCGCCCTGGGAGACCGCGGCCCCCTGGGCCAGCACGGGCGTCCCCGCGGCCGAGGTGCCCGCGCCGCCCCCGACGCCCGGCAGCTGCACGCCGCTGCCGGCCAGGAGCTGCTCGGCCCCCGGCGGCAGCGACGAACCGCCGCCCCCGCCGGAGGACCCCAGCGAGACCCGGCCCGAGATCGGCGCCGTCACCGTCAGCGCGTCGACCCTGGCCTGCGCGGCCGCGACCGCGGCCCGCGTCTGCACGCGCTGGGCCGAGGCCAGGGACCCGACGGCGCTGTCCAGGTTGCCGAGCCCGGCGTTGACCTGGTCGAGGAGGGCCTGCGTCTGGGAGGCGAGCAGCTCGTACTGCGTGCGGGAGGACTGCACCGCCGCCAGGGCCGCCGCCTGGGCCGCCGGGTCCGCGATCGCGCGGGCCTGGTCCTCGGCGGCGGCGAAGCGGGCCTGCGCGTCGCGCTGGGCCGCGCGCTGCTGGGCGGCCAGCTCCTTCGGCGTCACCGCCGCGCTCGCCGTCGACCCGCCGCCGGCCGCGTCGGCGTCGGCGGAGCGCGCCTGCTCCAGCGCCTGCACGGCCGAGGGGGACTCCAGCGTCATGAGCACCTGCCCGGCCTGCACCTCCTGGCCGTCGGTGACCGCCAGCGTCGCGACCGTGCCGGCCGCCGGGGCGGTCAGGACCGCCGAGGCCCGCGGCTGGACCTGACCGGCGGCGTCCACGACCTGCCGCACGTCACCACGGGTGACCTCACCGGTACCGATGCTCACCTCGTCCTCGCCCGAGCTGCACCCGGCCACGACCAGCGCGGCCACCGCCCCGGCCGCCGCGAGGGACAGGCCCCGGGCGGCGCGCCGGGCGCCTCGCCGGGGGCTGGGCGGGGTTCGGGGGTGGGTGAGGGCTCGCACGCGGTCACACTAAGCGCTCACCAGGCCCGGGGAATCCCCCGCAGGGCGCAGGTGGGAGGCACCTCACGTCCACCGTGCGTCGCACGCGACCCGCGATCTCCGACGTGCCCTCGCACCTCCTGCTCCTACCCTGGCGACGGTGAGTGAGATCGTCGCCCTGTACGACCCGGCCGACGCCACCGGCCGCGTCACCGGCAGCGCCCCCCGCGCGCAGGTCCGCGCCCGCAACCTGCCCCACGCCGCCACCGGCGTCCTGCTGCGCCACCCCGACGGGCGCGTGCTGGTCCACCGCCGCACCGACGTCAAGGACCTCAACCCCGGCGCCCACGACTGCCTCGCCGGCGGGGTCGTCGACGCCGGGGAGGAACCCCTGGACGCCGCCCGCCGCGAACTGCGCGAGGAGCTCGGCCTGGACCTGCCCCTGTCCCCCGTCCTGACCCGCTGGTACCGCGACGGCACCACCCACTACCTCGCCTTCGTCCACGAGGCCCGCTGGGACGGCACCCCGCTGGTCCTGCAGCCCAGCGAGGTGGCCGAGGCGTGGTGGGAGGACCCGGCCGCGCTGCGCCGGCACCTGGCCGACCCCGCCTGGCCGTTCGTGCCCGACACCCGCGAGCTCCTGACCCACTGGCCGCGGTGGTGGCAGGACCCGGCCCGCCCCTGAACGCACCGTGGGCCGCACCCCGCCCCGGCGCGGTGCGGCCCACGGGTCCGGGGGTCGGGGCTAGAGGTACTGGCCCGTGTTGGCGACCGTGTCGATCGAGCGGCCCGCCTCGGTGCCCTTCTTGCCCTGCATGAGGGTGCGGATGAAGACGATCCGCTCCCCCTTCTTGCCCGAGATGCGCGCCCAGTCGTCCGGGTTCGTCGTGTTCGGCAGGTCCTCGTTCTCCTTGAACTCGTCCACGCACGCGCTCATGAGGTGCTCGACCCGCAGACCCCGCTGCTGCGACGTCAGCAGGTCCTTGATGGCCATCTTCTTGGCGCGGTCCACGATGTTCTGGATCATCGCCCCGGAGTTGAAGTCCTTGTAGTACAGGACCTCCTTGTCGCCCCCGGCGTAGGTGACCTCCAGGAACTCGTTCTCCGGGGTCTCGGTGTACATCCGCTCCACCGTCGCCCGGATCATCGCGTCCACCGTGGACTGCGTGCTGCCGCCGTTGGCCGCGAGGTCGTCGGCGTGCAGCGGCAGCTCCGGGGTCAGGTACTTGGAGAAGATCTGCCCGGCACTCTCGGCGTCGGGCCGCTCGATCTTGATCTTCACGTCCAGCCGCCCCGGCCGCAGGATCGCCGGGTCGATCATGTCCTCGCGGTTGGAGGCCCCGATGACGATGACGTTCTCCAGCCGCTCCACCCCGTCCAGCTCCGAGAGCAGCTGCGGCACGATCGTCGTCTCCACGTCCGAGGACACCCCCGACCCGCGGGTGCGGAACAACGACTCCATCTCGTCGAAGAAGACGACCACGGGCGTCCCGCCGCTGGCCTTCTCCCGCGCCCGGGCGAAGATCAGCCGGATGTGCCGCTCGGTCTCCCCGACGTACTTGTTCAGCAGCTCCGGGCCCTTGATGTTCAGGAAGAAGCTCTTGGCCTGCGTCTGCCCGCGCAGCTCGGCGGCCTTCTTGGCGAGGGAGTTCGCCACCGCCTTGGCGATGAGCGTCTTGCCGCACCCGGGCGGGCCGTACAGCAGGATCCCCTTCGGCGGGCGCAGCCCGTGCTCGCGGAACAGGTCCGCGTGCAGGAACGGCAGCTCGACGGCGTCCCGGATCGCCTCGATCTGCGGTCCCAGACCACCGATGTCCTCGTAGTCGATGTCCGGCACCTCCTCCAGGACCAGCTCCTCGACCTCGGCCTTGGGGATGCGCTCGAACGCGAACCCCGACCGGGTGTCGACGGTCAGGGAGTCCCCCACCCGCAACGGCCCGTCCAGCAGCGGCCCGGCCAGGCGCACCACGCGCTCCTCGTCGGCGCGGGCCAGCACCAGGGCCCGCCCGTCCGTCAAGACCTCCTTCACCGTGGCCAGCTCGCCGGTGCGCTCGTAGTCGAACGCGGCCACGACGTTCATGGCCTCGTTGACCATGACGTCCTGACCCGGTTGCAGCGCCTCCAGGTCCACGGCCGGGCTCACCGCCACCCGCATCCGCCGGCCGGCCGAGACGATGTCGGCCGTCCCGTCCTGCCCGCCGGGCTGCAGGAAGGTGGCGAACTGGGCCGGGGGCTGGCCGAGGCGGTCGACCTCGGACTTCAACGCGACGATCTGGTCGCGGGCCTCCCGCAGCGTGGAGGCCAGCCGGTCGTTCTGGGCGCTGACCTGGGCGAGCCGGGTGCGGGCGGCCCCGAGCTGTTCCTCGAGCGCGGCGAGGTGGCGGGCGTCCCGCTCACCGCCACCGCCGAAGCGGCGTGTGGGCTCCGTCATGGCGCATCTCCCGTCCTGGGTGGTGCATTCGACCCTAACCCGCGCACCCCCGATCGCGCGGCGGTACCGGCACCGCGCGCCGCACCCGGTGCCCCGTTGCGGTAGAACGTGACCTCCCGGCAACGTGCCGGACACACCGCCACCGCGCCGACCCGGAGGACCCCTGTGACCGCCACCGAGCAGGATCCGACGCAGGACCTGGCGCACTGGGCCGCCCGGGCCGCCGCCCTGGACGCCGCCGACCCCCTCGCCGCCCACCGCGAGGAGTTCCTGCTCCAGGCCGCCCCGGCCGTGTCCGCCTACCTCGACGGCAACTCCCTGGGCCGGCCCCTGAAGGCCACCGCCGCCGCCGTGGACCGCTTCGTCCACCACGAGTGGGGCGGGCGGCTCATCCAGGGCTGGGGGCAGGACACCCACGTCCCGGACGGCGGCTGGATGGACTGGCCGGTCGACCTCGGTGACCGCATCGCCCGCGCCGCCCTGGGCGCCGCCGGGGGGCAGACCGTCGTGGCCGACTCCACCACCGTCCTGTTCTACAAGCTCGTGCGCGCGGCCGCCGACCACGGCCTGGCCCGGGGCCGGGACGAGGTCGTGGCCGACACCGACAACTTCCCCACCGACCGCTTCGTCCTGGAAGGCGTCGCCGCCGAACGCGGCCTGAGGCTGCGCTGGATCCAGACCGACCCGGCCGCCGGCATCACCACCGAACAGGTCGCCGCCGCCGTCGGGCCCCGCACCGCGCTGGCCACCTTCAGCCACGTCGCCTACCGCTCCGGGCACCTGGCCGACGCCCCGGGGATCACGTCCGCCGTCCACGGCGCCGGCGCCCTGGTCCTGTGGGACCTGTCGCACTCCGTCGGGTCGGTCCCGCTGGAGCTGGACGCCTGGGGCGTGGACGCCGCCGTGGGCTGCACGTACAAGTACCTCAACGGCGGTCCCGGCGCCCCCGCCTTCGCCTACCTCGCCGCCGGCCACCACGGGATCCTGCGCCAGCCGGTGCAGGGCTGGATGGGCCACGCCGACCCCTTCGCCATGGGCACCGGCTACGACCCCGGACCGGGCGTGCGCCAGCTGATCTCCGGCACCCCGCCGATCCTGGGCATGGTCCCGGTCCGCGTCGGCGTCGAGCAGCTGCACCGGGCCGGCATCGAGGCCGTGCGCCGCAAGTCCCTGCTGCTGACCGGCTTCGCCCTGGACCTGGCCGACGCCCTCCTGGCCCCGCACGGGGTGCAGGTCGTCAGCCCCCGCGACCCCGACCGGCGCGGTGGGCACCTCACCGTCCGCGCCGGCACCAGCGGCGCGGACTTCCGCGCCGTCACCGCCCGGTTGTGGGCCGGCGGCGTCGTCCCGGACTTCCGCACCCCCGACGGCATCCGCCTGGGCCTGGCCCCCCTGTCCACCAGCTTCGGCGAGGTCCTCGAGGGGATCACCGCCCTGGAACACCTGGTGCGCTCGGCGTGAGCGGGAACACCGGCGGGAACACCGGCGAGAACACGCGCGAGATCGAGGCCGGGGTCACGACCGACTTCACCCGCGACATGTCCTACGGCGCCTACCTGCACCTGGACGAGCTGCTGTCCGCCCAGCACCCCCTGAGCGTGCCGCAGCACCACGACGAACTGCTGTTCATCGTCCAGCACCAGACCAGCGAGCTGTGGCTCAAGCTCGTCCTGCACGAACTGCGCTCGGCCGTGGCCGCCATCGGCGCCGACGACCTGCAGACCGCGCTGAAGAACATCGCCCGCGTCAAGCACATCCAGCGCACCCTCACCGAGCAGTGGTCGGTCCTGGCCACCCTCACCCCCACCGAGTACGCCCAGTTCCGCGGGTTCCTCGCCAACTCCTCGGGGTTCCAGTCCCACCAGTACCGCGCCGTGGAGTTCCTGCTGGGCAACAAGAACGCCGCGATGCTCGACGTCTTCGCCCACGACGGCCCCCGGCACGCCGAACTGGCGCAGCTGCTGCACGCCCCCAGCCTCTACGACGAGTTCCTGCGCTTCCTGGCCCGCCGCGGGCACCCCGTCCCGCCCGTCCTGCTCGAGCGCGACGTCACCCGCGCCCACGTGATGACCCCCGACCTCGTCCCCGTCTTCCGGCGCATCTACGAGCACGCGCGGGAGCACTGGACCGAGTACGAGGCGTGCGAGGAACTCGTCGACCTGGAGGAGAACTTCCAGCTCTGGCGCTTCCGGCACCTCAAGACCGTCGAACGCACCATCGGGTTCAAACGCGGCACCGGCGGGTCGACCGGCGTCGACTTCCTCGCCCGGGCCCTGGACCTGACCTTCTTCCCCGAGCTGTACGCCGTCCGCACCGAGATCGGGTCCTGATGCCCACCCCCACCCTGCCCGGCCTCGTCGCCGTCGCCACCCCCGGCGTCCTGACCGGCTCCCGCACCGCCCGGGAGGTCTTCGACGCCGCCCTGCGCGCCCGCGGCCTGCTCGGCTCCCTCGTCCTGACCCACGACGCCGAGGAGTTCCGCGCCGCGAGCACCACCGCCGCCCGCACCGGGGAGTTCCTCCTCCTCACCGGCGACGACACCCCCGCCGACCAGCTCCTGGCCCACCTGCCCGACCCCGGCACGAGCGTCGTCCGCGTCGACCTCGACGCCCGCGACCCCGACCCCTCCCGCCGCGTCCGCCGCCACGTCCGCTGGCGCGGCACCGCCGGCCTGCGCTTCGCCGTCGACGACTGGTACTTCGCCCGCACCTCCCCCGCCGCCCGCCACGACTACGGACCCGACCCCGACCAGTACGCCCACCTGCGCCTGCCCGACCCCGACGTCCACGGCCCCGGCCCCCACCCCGTCGCCGTCCTCGTCCACGGCGGGTACTGGCGCTCGCGGTGGGAGAACGACACCCTGCAGGCCGCCGCCACCGACCTCACCGCCCGCGGCTTCGCCACCTGGAACCTGGAGTACCGCCGTCCCGACCGGCACGGCTGGGACGCCACCACCGGCGACGTCGCCGCCGGGTACGCGGCGCTCGCCGACCTCGCCGACCTCGCCGACCTCGCCGACCCCGCCGGTCCGCTGGACGTCGCCCGGACGGTCACGCTCGGGCACTCCGCGGGCGGCCAGCTCGTGACGCGCCTGACCGCCGACCTGCCGGCACGGGGCAAACCGGCGCTGACGGTGTCGCTGGCCGGCTGCCTGGACCTGCACTCGATCCACGCCCGCGCCCTGTCCGAGCACGCCGTGGCCGGGGCCCTGGGCGGGACGCCGCAGGAGCTGCCGGACGTCTACGCGGCGTCCTCACCGATCGCGCGCCTCCCCCTGGGGGCGCCCGTGGCGGTCGTGTGCTGCCGCGGCGACGACCCGGACCTGCTCGACGCCTCGCGCCGCTTCGCCGACGCGGCGCGGGCCGCGGGAGAGCAGGTGCACGTCGTGGAGGAGGACGGCGACCACTTCTCCGTCGTGGACCCCTCCTCGAGGGTGTGGGCGGGGGTCGTGGAACTGCTCACCCCCCTGCTGCGGGACGACGTGCGCGGCTGAGGGCCTGTCCGTACCCTCGGGGCGCACGACCGGACCACGGTCGGTCGGCGGAGGACGGGAGCGGGTCGATGTCGCCGGTGTCGCCGGTCTCCAGGATCGACGGGTTCCAGCGCCGGCACCCCGTCGTCGGCTACCCCCTGGCGGTGGTCTACAAGTTCTTCGAGGACCAGGGCGCCTACCTCGCCGTCATCATCACCTACTACGGCCTGCTGAGCCTCATCCCGCTCCTGCTGCTGCTCTCGACCATCCTCGGGTTCGTCCTGCGGGGCAACCCCGGGGCGCAGGCGGCGATCGTCGACTCCGCCGTCTCCCAGATCCCCGTCATCCGCGACGAGATCGGCAACCCCGGCACGCTCGGCGGCGGCGGCCTGGGGCTGGCCATCGGCATCACCGGCGCGCTCTACGGTTCCCTCGGGGTGGGGCTGGCGGTGCAGAACGCCGTGAACATCGCCTGGGGCATCCCCCGCAACGAACGCCCCAACCCGTTCCGGGCGCGGGTGCGCAGCCTGCAGCTCGTCGTGACCGCCGGGTTGTTCGTCGTGGGGACGACGGTGCTGAACGTCGTCCTCGGGGACGTCGTGGGGGACGCCGGGTTCTGGGCCGACGCGGCCAGCCGCGCGGGGTACACCGTGCTGGCCGGGGTCGGGTTCACCATGGCGTTCTGGCTGGCCGCGGCCCACCGGCCCCCGGTCCAGCAGGTCCTGCCCGGCGCGCTGACGATGGCCGTGCTCTGGCAGGTCCTGCAGTACTTCGGGCGAGGCTTCGTCGCGCTGGTCGCCGAGCGCAGCAGCGTGTCCAACCAGGTCTTCACCGCCGTCCTGGGGCTCATCGCGTTCCTGTTCCTCACCTCCTGCTGCGCCGTGCTGTGCATCGAGATCGACGTCGTCCGCAGCCGCCGCCTGTACCCCCGCGCCCTGCTCACCCCGTTCACCGACGCCGTCGAACTCACCGACGGCGACCAGCGCGCCTACACCCGCATCGCCGAGGCCCAGCGGCACAAGGGCTTCGAGCGCGTCCACGTGGAGTTCGGCGCCTCACCCCTGCAGCAGCGGCGGGCGGCCGAGGCGGCCGGCGAGGAAGGAGCACACGGTGATCTGCAACGGGTGGTAGAGGATGACCGGTAGCGCCACCAGCCCCACGACGTGCGGGTCGAACAGCACCGTCGCCATCGGCAGGCCCGTGGCCAGCGACTTGTTCGAACCGCAGAACGCGATGGTGACCCGGTCGGCGCGGTTCGCCCCCCACAGCCGCGGCGCCCACCACGTCACGGCGAGCACGACGGCCAGGAACACCGCCGCGCACGCCAGCACCACGACGACCTCCCCGGCGCCGACCTCGGCCCACACGCCCTGACGGACCCCGCGGCTGAACGCGGCGTAGACGACGGCGACGATGACACCGCGGTCCAGCAGGGTCAGGCGCCGCTTGTGCGCGCGCAGCCAGTCCCCGATCCAGCGCCCGGCCACCAGCCCCAGGAGGAACGGGGCGAGCAGCTGCAGCAGGATGCGCCCGACGGCGCCCGCGTCCGGGCCGGCCCCGGAGGACCCCAGCAGCAGCGCCGCCAGCAACGGGGTGAGACCGATGCCGGCGAGGTTGGACACCGTGGCGCTGACCACCGCCCCGGGCACGTTCCCGCGGGCCATGGCGGTGAACACCACGCACGACTGGACCGTGGAGGGCAGCGCGGCCAGGAACAGCACCCCGGCGACGAGGCCGTCGTCGAGCACCCCGCCCACGGCGAAGGACAGCACCAGCCCCAGGAGGGGGAACAGCAGGAACGTCGTCGCGGCCACCGCCCCCTGCAACCGCCAGTTCCGCAACCCGGCCACGGCCTCGGCCGGGGCCATCCGGGCGCCGTAGACGAAGAACAGCACCCCGACCCCGATCGTGGTGCCCCAGGAGAAACCGGTGGCCACGGACCCGCCGGCCGGCAGCAGCGCGGCGACGAGCACCGCGAGCAGGATCGCCACGACGAACGGTTCGACACGACGCAGGACGGGGACCTCGGACCAGCGGCGCACCCGCGGAACCCTACTGGGACTGCTGCCGCGGTCCGCCGTCCTCGCCCAGCGCCGCGAACAGCTCCAGCACCGTGCGCAGACCGTCGCGGGCGACCTCGACCGGCAGGTGCTCGTCGGCGGCGTGCTGACCGCACCCGGGGTAGGAGTGCGGCAGCCACAGCGTCGGCAGGCCCAGCACGTCGGTGAAGACCCCGTTGGGCAGGGTGCCACCCAGGCTCGGCAGCACGACGAGCCGGCCGTGGGTGGCCGGTTCCAGGACCGCGCGAGCCCACCGCACCCAGGGGTCGGACAGCGGGGTCCGGCTCGCCGCCTCCCCGGCGGCGCGCACGGCCACCGCACCGAACCCGCGGGCGTCCAGGTGCGCGCGCAACGCCTCCTGCACCCGGGTGACGTCCGTGCCGGCGACGTACCGGAACTGCAGGACCGCCCGCGCCCGGCCGGGGATGGCCCCGACCGGGTGCTCCACGTCACCGGCGCCCAGGGCCAGGACCTCCAGGGTGTTGCCCGCGTGCAGGCGCTCGGCCGCGCTCAGGTGCGGGTCCCCCCAGCCCGGGGAGCTGTCGGGTTCCGGGACCGCCCGCAACGCCTCCCGCACGTCCTCCTCCACGGCCGGCGCCGCCAGGGCGGGCACGAGCGAGCGGCCGTCCCCGTCGACCAGGCAGGCGATGGCCGCGGCCAGGGTCGTCGCCGGGTTGCGCAGGACCCCGCCCCAGTTCCCGGCGTGCCGGGCGTCCGGGCGCAGGTCGACGTCGAGGTGGACCTGCGCGGCCGCGCGGGTGCCGAGGAACAGGGTCGGCCGGTCGGCGGCCACCCGTGGCCCGTCGGAGGCCACGAGCACGTCGGCCCGCAGCTCCTCGCGGTGCCCGGCCGCGAACCGGGCCAGCCCCGGGGACCCGACCTCCTCGGCGGACTCCACGAGCACCGTGACGTTGAACCCCAGCCGCCCGCGGTGGGCCAGGAGCAGGCGCAGCGCGGCCAGGTTCAGCAGGTGCTGGCCCTTGTTGTCCGCCGATCCCCGCCCGTACCAGCGCTCGCCCTCCCGCGTCAGCGTCCACGGGTCCAGGTCGGGGCGCCACGGGATCGAGACGTCCACGACGTCGGCGTGGCCGTACAGCAGGACCGTCGGGCGCGCGGGGTCCTCCCGCCGGTGGGCGAGCAGGAACGGCGCCGGGCCCGGCTCGTGCAGCGCCACCTCGAACCCGTCCTCGCGCAGCGCCGGGGCGAGCTGACCGGTCAGGTACGCGTGCAGGTGGGGGCGCCCGGCCGGGTCGCCGCCAACCGTGCGGTGCGCGACGGCGCGGGCCAGCTCGGCCTCGAAACCGCCTCCGGTGACGTACGCGTCGGCGGCCTGGCGCAGGTCCTCGGGGAGCACGGGGCGCAGGCTACGGGCCTCCTGCCCGTGGGGTTCCCGGTGCCGGGCGTGCGGCACAGTGGCGCCATGACCGGTCCGCTGATCGACGTCCACGCGCTGCGGCACGAGCTCGCCGGGGACGACCCGCCCGTCCTGCTCGACGTGCGCTGGGCCCTCGGCGGTCCCGACGGCGCGGCCGAGTACGCCGCCGGGCACCTGCCCGGCGCCGTCTACGTCGACCTGGACACCCAGCTGTCCCGACCCCGCCGCGACGGGGAGGGCCGGCACCCGCTGCCCGACCCCGCCGCGCTGCGGGAGGTGCTGCGCGACGCCGGGGTCCGCTCCGGTTCCCGGGTCGTCCTCTACGACGCGGCCACCTCCACGAGCGCGGCGCGCGGCTGGTGGGTCCTGCGCTGGGCCGGGCTGGCGGACGTGCGCGTCCTGGACGGCGGGCTGGCCGCGTGGACCGCGGCCGGGTTCGAGCTGAGCACCGACGTGCCGCTGCCCGACCCCGGCGACGTCGAGGTCACGCCGGGGGCCCTGCCGGTCCTGGACGCCGCGCAGGTCGCCGACCTCGCCCGCACCGGCACCGTCCTGGACGTCCGCGCCCCCGAGCGCTACCGCGGCGACGTCGAACCCGTGGACCCCGTCGCCGGGCACGTCCCCGGCGCGGTGAACCACCCCACGACGGCGAACGTCACCGCCGACGGCACGTTCGCCCCGGCCGCCGACCTGCGGTCCCGGTTCACCGCCGCGGGGGCCGGGGCGGCCGGACCCGTCGGCGTCTACTGCGGGTCCGGGGTGACCGCCGCGCACACCCTGCTGGCCCTGGAGGTCGCGGGGTTGGCCGGGACCCTGTACCCGGGGTCGTGGTCGGAGTGGGTCACCGACCCCGACCGGCCGGTGGCGACCGGCGCCGACCCGGGGTGATCGTCGAACGGGTGCAGGACGGGATCTCCACGGTCGTGCACCGCGTCCGGACCCGGGGGAGGACCTGGTACCTGCGGTTCGGGGAGGAACCCGGGGACGACCTGTGGACCGACGCGGAGCTGCACGCGCGGCTGCTGGCCGCCGGGGTCCCCGTCCCGAGGTTCGTCGCCGTCACCCGGGTGCCGGAGGCCGACCGCTGGGCCGCCCTCACGAGCGAGGTGCCCGGCGGGCCCCTGACGGACGTGGCGGACGCGCCCGCCGTGCTCGAGGCGGCGGGCCGGCACCTGCGGACGGTGAACTCCTCCCCCGTCGAGGGGTTCGGTTTCGTGCTCCGTCGCGGGCCCGGGTGGCCCCTGCGGGCGGAGTTCGCCACCCACGAGCAGTTCGTGCGCTCGTACCTGCCCGCCCCCTGGCCCGGGCGGCTCACCGCCCTGTTCACGGCGGAGGAGCTGGAGGAGTTCGCGACCCTCGTGGCCGAGCAGGTGGCCCTCGACGTCGCGCCCGCGCTGGTGCACGGGGACTTCGACGTGACCCCGGTGTTCTGCCTCGGGTCGCGGTTCACCGGGTTCATCGACTTCGGCGAGGCCCGCGGCGCCGAACCCTGGTTCGACCTCGCCCACTTCCTCCTGCACGACGGGGAGGCGCTGCCCGGCGGTCTCCTGCCGCACCTGCTGCGCGGTGACGGACCGACCGTCGGCGCGGACGCTCTGCGGCGCAGCGCGGTCCTGCTGGGGTTGCGGCAGCTGTGCCGGTGGGTCGGGCCGCCGCGCGACCTGCCCGCCACCCACCCGCAGGTGCGGCACCGGGTGGCGCGGCTGCGGGAACTCCTCGCCGGTGAAGGCCCGGGAACAGCGCGGGCGACGGGGCCGGTGCGGGCTTGGGACGATCCCGGGCAGGCACCCCCCGGCCCCCTGCCCGGCCCACCGGCCAGCGTGTAGCGTCGTGATCGTGGTCGCTGCTGACATCCCCCCGGACCGGACCGACGCACCGACGACGAGGATCATCCACGTCGGGCTCGGCGGGTGGGGCGGGGATTGGGAACGCAACGCGATCCCCCCGGTCGGCGAGGTCGAACGGGTCGCCGTCGTCGACGCCCACGAACCGACCCTGCGGGCCGCCCAGGAGACCCTCGGCCTGCCCGACGACCGCTGCTTCACCTCCCTGACCGAGGCCGCGCAGGCCGTCCCGGCCGAGGGTGTCCTCGTCACGGCCCCGATGGACTTCCACGTGCCCGTGGCGCTGGAGGCGCTGGAGGCCGGGCTGCACGTCCTGGTCGAGAAACCCTTCGCCGGCACCGTCGCCGAGGCCCGCACGGCCGTCGAGCGCGCCGAGGAGCTGGGCCTGGTCCTGCAGGTCAGCCAGAACTACCGCTTCTACCCCGGCCCGCAGAAGGTCCGCGAGCTCCTGTCCGCCGGGGCGGTCGGGGACCTGTCGGTCGTCCACGTCGACTTCCGCCGCTGGGACCACGACGCCCCCGCCGAGACGTACCGGCACTACCGGTTCCCGCACCCGCTCATCTACGACATGGCCATCCACCACGTCGACCTGCTGCGCATGACGACCGGCCGCGAGGCGCTCAGCGTCTACGCCAAGGTCACCGACCCCTCCTGGAGCAAGTACAGCGAGGAGGCCGCCGCCGTCCTCGTCATCGAGCTCGAGGGCGGGCTCGTGTGCAGCTACCGCGGCAGCTGGGTCTCCCGCGCCCCGCAGACCCACTGGGACGGGGAGTGGGTCTTCGAGGGCCAGGACGGGTACCTCACCCTCACCGGCCGCGGCAACGACGGCCCCGGCGACGACGAGGTGCGCCTGGGCCTGGGCGGGAAGACCGCCGAACCCGTCGACCTGCCGGCCGTGGACGTGTGGGGCCGGTCCGCCGGCCTGCGGCAGTTCGCCCGCGCCGTCCGCGGCGGCGCCGCCCCCGACGTGACGGGCCGGTCCAACCTCGGCAGCGTCGCGCTCATGGAGGCCGCCGCCCGGTCCGCGGCCTCCGGGAAGGTCGAACCCGTGGAACAGGTCGGAGGGACGGTCGCATGAGGGTCCTGGTCTGGAACGAGGGCGTCCACGAGGCGAACGGCTCGCCGCCGAACATCGCCGAGTACTACCCCGAGGGGATGCACGGCGCCATCGCCGCGGGCCTGCGCCGCCTCCTGCCCGACGCGGAGGTCTCCACCGCCACCCTGGCCGACCCCGAGCACGGCCTGAGCGCCGACGTCCTGGACCGCACCGACGTCCTCCTGTGGTGGGGCCACGCCGCCCACGAGCGGGTGCAGGACGCGGTCGTGGACCGCGTCGAGCGGCACGTCCTGGGCGGCATGGGCCTGCTCGTCCTGCACTCGGGGCACTTCTCGAAGATCTTCCGGCGCCTGCTCGGCACGACGTGCTCGCTGGCCTGGCGCAACGACGGCGAACAGGAACTGGTGTGGACGGTCAAGCCGTCGCACCCCATCGCCCAGGGCGTCCCGCACCCCGTCGTCATCCCCCGCCAGGAGATGTACGGGGAACTGTTCGACATCCCCGACCCCGACGACCTGGTCTTCATCAGCTCCTTCGCCGGCGGTGAGGTCTTCCGCTCCGGGGTCACCTTCACCCGCGGCCGGGGGAGGATCTTCTACTTCTCCCCCGGCGACCAGGAGTACCCCGTGTACCACCAGCCCGAGATCCAGCAGGTGCTGGCCAACGGCGTGCGGTGGGCCGCCCCCACGACGGACCGCCGCGACGTCCCCGACGTGACGAACCCGCCCCGGCAGTGGCTGCTGTGACCTGAGCACGGGTGGGGCCCCGCAGCGCCCCACCCGTGACCGTCACCGCCCGGGGAGCTCGTCCGTGCCCGCCGAGGCCTGCGCCCCGCGCGCGGCCTCCCGCGCGGCCCGCCGCACCTTGCGGTCGGAGATCGGGCGGTCGCCGTACTCGGTGCCCTCCACGACCTCCACCTCCGCGCCCTCACCGGCACCCTCCCCGTCCACGGGGTACGCCCCCGGCGCCGGGCGCCGCTTGCGCAGCGGCGGGGTGTACCCGTCGGCCAGGCGCCGGGAGGTGATGAGGAACCCCGTGTGCCCGATCATCCGGTGCTGCGGGCGCACCGCCAGCCCCTCCAGGTGCCAGCCGCGCACCATCGACTCCCACGCCTCCGGCTCGGTCCACCGCCCCGCGGCCCGCATCGCCTCGGCCACCCGCGACAACTGCGTCGCCGTCGCCACGTAGCAGATCAGCACCCCGCCGGGGGCGAGGTGGTCGGCCACCACGTCCAGGCACTCCCACGGCGCCAGCATGTCCAGCACCGCCCGGTCGGCCAGCACGTCCGTCGTCGGCAACGTCTCCACCAGGTCACCGACCCGCACCGTCCATGCCGGGTGCGGACCGCCGAAGAACGTCTCCACGTTCCCGCGCGCCACGTCGGCGAAGTCCTCGCGCCGCTCGAAGGAGTGCACCTGCCCCGCATCGCCCACGGCCCGCAGCAACGACATCGACAGCGCCCCCGAGCCCACCCCGGCCTCGATGACCACGGCCCCGGGGAACACGTCGGCCATCTGCACGATCTGCCCGGCGTCCTTGGGGTACACCACCGCGGCCCCGCGCGGCATCGACAGCACGAAGTCCGTCAGCAGCGGCCGCACGACCAGGTACTCGATCATCGCCGTGTTGACGATGGTCGTCCCGTCCGGGCGGCCGATCAGCTCGTCGTGCAGGAACTTGCCGCGGTGGGTGTGGAACTCCGCGCCCGCGGTCAGGGTGATCGTGTGCATCCGGCCCCGGGGGTCGGTCAGCTGCACCCGCTCACCCTCACGCAGCGGTCCACGGCGGGTGCTCGCACCCGTCGGCGGGTGGGCAGGGTCGATCACAGGGTCCCTCTTCCGTTCGTCCGTCTCAGCGGGCCGTGACCGCCGCGATCACGTCACCGGTGTGCAGCAGTCCACGGACCCGCCCAGCAGTGTCCACCACGACGTGCTCCCCCGGCCGCGCCTGCACCGCCTCCAGCAGCTCCTCACCGCTCAGACCCTCCGGCAGCCAGGACCGCGGCGGCAACGCCCGCGCCGTCGCCCCGGCCCCCAGCGACGGGCGCCGCCCCTCCGGCACCTGCCGCAGCGCCGCGGTGTCCACCACCGCCACCGGCACCCCGTCGTCGGTGACGAGCACGACCTCCAGGTCCCGGCCCGACCCCGCGGTGGCCCCGGCGTCGATCGCGGCGCGCGCGGCCCGCACGACCTCCTCCACCGTCGCCCGCGCGTTCACCGCGATCGCCGGCCGCTGCAGCGCCTGCACCGACAGCGCCGGCACCCGCCGCTGCACCGCGGCGAACCTCAGCGCCTCCGAGGCGCCCTGCCACAGCAGCGCCCCCACGAGCGCGGCCCACACCACGTCGGTGATCGAGGACCCCCAGCCCAGCAGCCGCGGCACCAGCAGCCCACCGGCGAACACCAGCACCGCCAGCGCCCGGCCCACCCAGCCGGCCGCCACGGTCCCCGTGGCCCGGTCCCCGCTCAGCTTCCACACGACCGCCTCCAGCGCGTGCCCGCCGTCCAGGGGCAGGCCCGGCAGCAGGTTGAACACCGCCAGCAGCGCGTTGGACAGCATCAGCGCCGACAGCAGCAGCCACACGACCCCACCACCGCCGGGCCGGTCGAGGGTGCCCTCCCGCACCTGCCAGGCCGCGACGGCGATGACGCCGTTGACGACCGGGCCCACGACCGCGATGAGCAGGCTGCCACCCGGGCTCGTCCGCCCCTCGTGGGAGGTGAACCCACCCCAGACGTTCAGCACGATGCCGGTGACCTTCTGCCCGGTCGCCTTGGCCGCCACCGCGTGCGCGATCTCGTGCAGCAGGACCGAGACCAGCAGCAGCACCGCGTACCCGAACGCCACGACGTAGGACGCCGGGCCGGGCACGCTCAGCTGCACGACCGGGGAGAACACCACGACGATGAGCGCGGCGAACAGGAACCACGAGGGGGCCAGCAGCAGCGGCACCCCGAACGGGCGGCCCAGGGAGATGCCGCCCCTCACGAGACTCCGCCGAGGACCCGGGACCACACCACGCGCATCCACCGATCCTAGGCGGCGCCCGCGCCTGCGCCGCGAGCAGCACCCCCGCCGCCTACAGTGGTCCGATGACCACCGGTGCGCCGCAGCTGGACGGCTCCCCGGTCGCGTCCCGCCGCCCGCTGTCCCCCTCGCGGGCCGCGGACTTCATGCAGTGCCCGTTGCTGTTCCGCTTCCGCACGATCGACCGGCTCCCCGAGGCCCCCACCCCCGCCGCCGTGCGGGGCACCCTCGTGCACGCCGTGCTGGAACGCCTCTTCGACCTGCCCCCGCACGACCGCACCCCCGAACGCGCGGGCGCGATGGTCGAGGACCAGTGGCGCGCCCTGCTCGAGCGCGAACCCCGCGTCGGTGAGCTGTTCGCGCAGGAGGCACCGGACCCCGGCACCACCGACGGGCTCGCCACCTGGCTGGCCGGGGCGCGGCGCCTGCTGCAGCGCTACTTCGACCTGGAGGACCCGACCCGGCTGGAACCGGCCGCCCGGGAGATGCCCGTCGAGATCGACCTCGGTGAGGGCCTGCGGCTGCGCGGCATCGTCGACCGCCTCGACGTCACCCCCGACGGGCGGATGCGCGTGGTGGACTACAAGACCGGCCGGGCCCCCTCGGAGCTGTTCGAGTCCAAGGCCCTGTTCCAGATGCGGTTCTACGCCCTCGTGCTGTGGCGGCTGCGCGGGGAGGTCCCCCGCCTCCTGCAGCTCGTCTACCTCGGCTCCGGCGACGTGCTGCGCTACGCCCCCGACGAGGCCGACCTGCTCGCCACCGAACGCAAGGTCCGCGCCCTGTCCGATGCCATCGAACGCAACCGCGCCACCGGCGACTGGCCGCCCCGACCCGGGCGCACCTGCACCTGGTGCGACCACAAGGCGCTGTGCCCCAGCTTCGGCGGCACCCCGCCACCGCTGCCGCAGGCCTGAGCCGTGCCGGCGCCCCGCGCCGGTGACGGCCCGCCCGACCGCGGCGGGACACCCACCGGTGTCACCACGTGGGGTGAGCCGTGGGTGTCCTGCCGCGGTCGCCCGGACGACGTGCTGAAGACACCCGCACCGCCCTCCACGGCGTCGGACTCGTGCCGAGGAGCGGAACGCCCGGTCGTGGCGACGCGCGGGGCGACGGAGCACCGCTGGAGTGGTACGTTCCATCCCGTTTCTTCGCGGTGAACGGGTTGCAACGCACCAGTTCCGCGGTGCAGCACGTTTCGTCACAGCGCACCGGCGACGACCCGGTCATCCCGCGTGCGGGCCCCCCTGCCAGCCGACATGGGAGCCTGAGGTGCCGGGTTCCATCACGACGCTCGGGAGCGGCATGTCGCACTGGAACTGGATCGTCATCGCCGTCGTGACCGGTACGGCCATCGGCCTCGTCGCCCCCCGCTTGCGCCGTCGTGCTCAACGCGGCCTCCACGGCCAAGGTGTCTTCGAAGCCAGCGTCAGGTCACTGGCCCGCTCCCCGCACGGCTTGAGCCGGGCCTGGGGATGCTCTGCAGGGGCAGTCATCACCGACAGCGGTGACCTCCGGTGGCGCGGCAGGGTCCTGGCCGGTGGCCGCCTCGAAGACGCGGAGGCGCGCAAGCCACGGGGTCGTGAACTGGCCTGGCTCGACCCGTGGACTCAGGTGTGGACCGTGGTCTTCGACGACGGCACCCGCGTGGAGGTTGGCGTGGCGCCAGGCGATGCCCACTTCCTGCGTCCTTGGCGGACGCCCACGGCCTGAGAACAGCGCACGGTCGTGCTCGGTGGGTGAGTGTCCCGTCGCGGCGATGCCCTGGGAACACTCACAGCTCACTCCACGATCTCGTGTCCGTCGCGCACGACGCGGTGCCGTCCCCACGGCCGGTCCGAGGTGGGTGCACGTGTGGGGCCGGCGAGGGCGTCGCTGCGACCTCCACCGGGCCGTTCCCATCGCTGTTCCGATCTCGCGGTCACCCCGCGGGGTGCGCTCGCTCACCGGCGGGCCGTGCACCGTCTGGACCGTCTGCACCTCGAGCGTCGTCACGCGCCGGTGACCGGCCGGCGGTGCCGGACTCACCGGCCTCCCGCGAGGTCAGCCCGCGAGGTCAGCCCGCGGGGACGGTGTCCAGCGGCGTCCCCGCGGCGATGCGGCCCAACGCCGCCACGTCCACCTCCGCCAGCGACACGACGCGGCTGCGCCCGGGAGCGGGCGGGATCGGCACCATGTGGGGGCAGGCCAGCACGCGGGCCCCGGCCGCCTCCCCCGAGGCGACCCCCGTCGGGGAGTCCTCCACCACCACGCAGTCGCCCGGGTCCACCCCCAGCAGCTCGGCCGCCCGCAGGTACGGGTCCGGCGCCGGCTTGCCGCGCTCCACCTCGTCCCCGGCCACCACGACCGCGAACGCCCCCGGCACCATCGCCGCGACCGTCCCGGCCAGGTTCCGGTACGACATCGTCACCAGCGCGCACGGGACCTGCGCCTCCCCCAGGGCCGCCAGCAGGTCCAGCGCCCCCGGCCGCCAGGCCACCGCCGCGGCCACCTGCGCGATGACCGCCTCGATGAGCTCGTCCACCACCGCGGCCGCGTCCAGGCGCACCCCGGTGGTGCGCTCGACGTGCTCGGCCAGGATCCGCCCGGACTCCGGCAGCGCGCTGCCCACCAGCGCCAGCGCCTGCTCGTGGCTCCACGACGCCCCGTACCGGCCCAGCAGCGCCGTCTCGGCCGCGATCCAGTGCGGTTCGGTGTCGACCAGCGTGCCGTCCATGTCCCACAGCACGGCTGCGGGGAGCTGGACGGGTGTCTCGGAGGCGTGTCCGGCGGGCGCTTCGTGGGGACTCATCAGCCCCGGAGTCTAGGGTTGAGCCGTGCCAGAGCAGCCTGCCGACCCCACGACGGACGACACGACGCACGACGTCGTCCTGCGCAACCCCGTCGTCATCGCGGCCTTCGAGGGGTGGAACGACGCCGGCGAGTCCGCCAGCCAGGCCGTCGCGCACCTGCACGACGTCTGGGACGCCAACGAGCTCACCGAGTTCGACCCCGAGCTGTACCACGACTTCCAGGTCAACCGCCCGACCGTCCACTTCGACGACGACGGCCGCCGCCGCCTCACCTGGC
The DNA here is from genome assembly GCF_041276425.1 of Kineococcus halophytocola. NCBI lineage: Bacteria > Bacillati > Actinomycetota > Actinomycetes > Kineosporiales > Kineosporiaceae > Kineococcus > Kineococcus halophytocola. The sequence goes on from NZ_JBGFTU010000002.1 coordinate 56,190, forward strand.
CCACCACCCGCATCTCTGCGGTGCGCCTGCCCGACGGCCCCCGCGACGTCATCCTGGTGCGCGGCATCGAACCCTCCATGCGCTGGCGCACCTACGCCGCCGAGCTCGTCGACGTCGCCCGCACCCACCACGCCTCCCTCGTCCTCACCCTCGGCGCCCTCCTGGCCGACGTCCCCCACACCCGGCCCCTGCCCGTCACCTCCAGCAGCGAGGACCCCGAGCTCATCGAGAAGCTCGACATCGAACCCTCCCGCTACGAGGGCCCCACCGGCATCGTCGGCGTCGTCCAGGACACCGTCACCGCCGCCGGCATCCCCTCGGTCTCCCTGTGGGCGGCCATCCCCCACTACGTCGGCCAGCCCCCCTCCCCCAAGGGCACCCTCGCCCTCCTGCGCCGCATCGAGGAGCTCCTGGACCTGTCCATCCCCCTGGAGGAGCTGCCCGAGGACGCCCGCGCCTGGGAACGCGGCGTCGACGAGCTCGCCGGGGAGGACTCCGAGATCGCCGAGTACGTCCAGCAGCTCGAGGAGGCCAAGGACACCGCCGAGCTCCCCGAGGCCTCCGGGGAGGCCATCGCCCGGGAGTTCGAGCGCTACCTGCGCCGGCGCGACGACCCGCCGCGACGCGGCTGACCCTGCCGGGTGAGCGTGGGTGACACGGCCGGTCGATCTCCCCGCACCACGACGAAGATCACGGCACACTGGTGCGGGCCCGGACCGCCCAGCCGTTCGAGGGGGACGCAGTGAACTTCCAGACCGCGATCAAGACCGGCTTCTCCCAGTACGTGACGTTCTCCGGGAGAGCCCGGCGCTCGGAGTACTGGTACTGGGTCCTCTTCAACGTCCTCGTGGGCGTCGTGGCCTCGATCCTCGACGCCGTCCTGGACACCAGCACCAGCCGCGGCGTCGGGCTGTTCTCCACCATCACCTCCCTCGCCCTGCTGCTGCCCAGCCTGGCGATCTTCTGGCGTCGCATGCACGACATCGGCAAGCCGGGTCTGTGGTTCCTCGCCTACTTCATCCCGATCGCGAACATCGTCTTCGCCATCGTCTTCATCGTCTGGTTCTGCCAGGACAGCCAGCCGGGCCCCAACCAGTACGGACCCAACCCCAAGGGCCTCGACGCCGGTCACGGCCAGTTCCCCGGCCAGCCCCCGCAGTTCGGCGGTCCGAACCAGTACGGCCAGCCCGGTCGGTCCTGAGCCGGCAGCACCACCCCGCGGGGGCGGTCACCACCGGGTGACCGCCCCCGCGGCGTCCCCGGCCCGGCCCGCGCCATGATGGTCCGACCAGCAGTCCCCGACGTGCGCAACGACGTGCCGAACACCGAGGAGGAGCTCGTGTCCTGGCGGCTCGAAACACCGCGCGTCCTCGTCGTCGACCTCGACGGGTCCAAGGGCAGCGCCGTGCGCGCCCAGACCGGCTCGATGGTCGCCTACGAGGGCGACGTGCAGTTCAAGAACGCCGGGATGGGCGGCGGAGGCGGCCTGCGCGCCGCCTTCAAGCAACGCGTCACCGGCGAGTCCCTATCCCTCATGGACGTCACCGGCCGCGGCACCGTCCACTTCGCCGTCGACGCCGGCTACGTCCTCGTCCTCGACCTCGCCGGGGACACCCTCAAGGCCGAGTCCGAGGGTCTGCTCTGCCTGCAGGACAGCCTGACGACCGACGTCACCTTCACCGGCCTGCAGGGCGCCTCCAGCGGCCAGGGCCTGTTCACCACCACCGTCACCGGCCACGGCCAGGTCGCGCTGCTGTCCCTCGGCGGGCCGCCCATCGCGCTGCGCGTCACCCCGCAGACCCCGCTCGTCGTCGACCCCGACGCCTACATCGGCGCCGTCGGCACCCTCTCCCAGTCCTTCGTCACCGACGTCTCCTGGCGCAACCTCATCGGCGAGAGCTCCGGAGAGGCGTTCTCCCTGCGGTTCGAGGGCCACGGCGTCGTCTACCTCCAGCCCGAGGAGCGCTGATGGGCTTCACCCAGGTCACCTCCAAGGTCGTCCTCGCGCAGGTCCGCCCCGGCGCCGAGGTCCTCGCCCGCCGCGGCGCCATGCTCGCCACCACCGGCCGCATCGCCTTCTCCCCCGTCGTCGGCGGGCCCGGCGGCGGCGCCTACGGCGGTGGCATCGCCTCGGCGCTCGCCCGTGGCGTGCAGGGCGAAGCCGTCCCGCTCATGGTCGCCGAGGGCGACGGCACCGTGCACTACGGGTTCCGCGGCCACCACGTCACCGTCATCGACCTCGACGGTTCCCAGCCGATGTCGGTCGAGGCCGACCGGCTCCTCGCCCACGACGCGAACCTCTCCAGCTCCGTGGTCTTCCTCGGCCAGCAGGGCGGGCTGCGCGGCGCCGTGCGCGGCGCGGTGACGGGCCAGGGCCTGTTCACCACCCAGCTCTCCGGCCGCGGTGCCGTCGCGGTCCTGTCCCACGGCGGCACCTTCGCCCTCCCCGTCGGCGGGAACCGCCAGGTCGTCGTCGACCCCCAGGCCTACGTCGCCCACGTCGGCAACCTGCGCCTGGACGTGGCCACCGCCGTCTCCTGGCGCGACGCCGTGGGCCGCGGGTCCGGGGAAGGCGTGCAGCTCAAGGTGTCCGGCCAGGGCACCGTCTACGTCCAGGCGAGCGAGGAGAAGCTCTGATGGCCTCCACCAGCCCCCAGCCCCTCGACCCGTCGACGCTGCCCGACCACGACAACCTGCCCGACAACCCGTACGCCTACTGCGTCCGGCTCACCGGGCCGCTGTTCATGCAGACCGGCCGCATGATCGCCTACTACCCCGCCGGCGGCGGGACCATCCGGTTCGAACCCCTCACCGCGACGTCCATGACCGCGATGGTCGCCTCCACGTTCTCCTCCCCCCTCTACAGCCGGGACTGGGTCGTCGCCAACGGCCAGGGCCACGTCCTGCTCGGCGACCGCGGGTACGACATCAACTCCTACGACCTCGACGACGGCAACCTCACCGTCCGCGCCGCGAACCTGCTGGCCTTCGACGCGAGCCTGGAGCTCAAGGAGTCGATCATCCCGGGGTTCCTCACCCTCATCGGGACCGGCAAGTTCCTCGCCAGCTCCTCCGGCCCCGTCATCTTCGTCGAACCCCCCGTCCGCGTGGACCCCGAAGCGCTCGTCGGCTGGGCCGACTGCCCCGCCCCCTCCCAGCACTTCGACGCCGGCTGGATGGGGCACTTCCTCGGCGCCGCCCGCGGCGCCCTGTTCGGCACCCGCTCCGGGGAGGAACGGCAGTACGACTTCACCGGCGCCGGGACCGTCCTCCTGCAGAGCTCCGAACGCATGCTGGAAGACCCGCAGGTCGTGCGCCGGCTCGAGGGCGAGGTGCGGCAACTGGGCCCGAACCAGCTGCGGCACCTCTCAGGGGTCATCCAGCAGCAGTTGCAGCAGCACCAGCAGTGAGCATCGACCTGCACCGCGACGTCCTGGCCACCCACCCGGTCTTCGACGGGCACAACGACCTCGCCTGGGAACTGCGCGAACGGTTCGCCTCCGACCCCCGCGCCGCGGGGCTGCTCGACCAGCCCATCCTGCACACCGACGTCCCCCGCCTGCGCGCCGGAGGCGTCGGAGCGCAGTTCTGGTCCGTCTACGTCCCCTCCGACCAGGACCCCGCCGCGGCCACCGTCGCCGTCCTGGAACAGATCGACGTCGTGCGCCGCCTCGTCGCCACCCACCCCGACGTCCTCGCCTGGACCCCCACGGCCCCGGACGTGCGGGAGGCGCTCGCCGCCGGACGCATCGCCTCCCTCGTCGGGGCCGAGGGCGGGCACTCCATCGCCGGCTCGCTCGGGGTGCTGCGGGAACTGCGCCGCGCGGGCCTGGCGTACCTGACGCTCACGCACCACGACAACACCCCGTGGGCGGCGTCGGCGACGGGAGAACCCGTGGACCACGGGCTGACGGGGTTCGGCCGCGACGTCGTCCGCGAGATGAACCGGACCGGCGTCCTCGTCGACCTCTCCCACGTCCACGAGCGGACCATGCACGACGCCCTGGACGTCACGACACGCCCGGTGCTGTTCTCCCACTCCTCGTGCCGCGCGGTCACCGACCACCCCCGCAACGTCCCGGACGCCGTCCTGGAACGCCTGCCGGGCAACGGGGGCGTGCTCATGGTGACGTTCGTCCCCGCGTTCGTCGCGGCCCCCGGCGCCGACCGGGCAACCCTCCACGACGTCGTCCGCCACCTCGAGCACGCCCGCGAGGTCGTCGGGATCGAGCACGTCGGCCTCGGCGGCGACTACGACGGCACCGACGCGTTCCCCGACGGGCTGGGGGACGTGTCCCGCTACCCCGCGCTGCTGCAGGCCCTGGCCGACCGCGGGTGGTCGGCCGCCGACCTGCGGGCCCTCACCTGCGGCAACGCCCTGCGCGTCCTGGCGGAGGCGCAGGACGGCACGTCGGTGGACTAGCGGGCCAGCTCCACGCCCAGCAGCGCGGTCACGAGGTCCCGCACCAACCCGGGCGCGGTCTCGTCGGTGCCCTCCCCCGACGCGACCCACGCGTCGACGGCCGCCACCGCCCCGGGCGCGTCGAGGTCGTCGGCCAGGCGCTCCCGCACGCTGGCCAGCAGCTCGTCGGCGGGCGGACCGGCCGGGCGGGCGACGGCGGCGCTCCACGCCGCGAACCGCTCGCGCGCCGTGGCGAGGACCTCATCGGTCCACTCCCACTCGCTGCGCCAGTGGTGGGCGACGATCGCCAGCCGCACCGCGCCGGGTTCGACCCCGGCCGCCCGCAGCTTGGAGACGAGGACGAGGTTGCCCTTGGACTTGCTCATCTTCTCGCCGTCGAAGGCGACCATGCCCGAGTGCGCGTAGGCCCGGGCGAACGGACGGGAGTCCGGGCGCAGCAGGTGCGCGTGCGAGGCCCCCATCTCGTGGTGCGGGAACACCAGGTCCGACCCGCCGGCCTGCACGTCGATCGGCATCCCCAGGTGCTCCAGGGCGATCGCCGTGCACTCCACGTGCCAGCCCGGCCGGCCCCGGCCGAGGTCACCGGCGTCCCACGCCGGTTCGCCCTCGCGCTCCACCCGCCACAGCAACGGGTCCAGCGGGTCCTTCTTGCCCGGCCGCTGCGGGTCCCCCCCGCGCTCGGCGGACAGCTCCAGCATCGTCGCCCGGTCGTAGCCGCCCACCTCACCGAACGCGGTGTCGGCGGCGACGGGGAAGTACACGTCCCCGTCCGGCCCCCCGTCCACCCCCGGCACCCGGTAGGCCGCCCCGGCCGCGAGCAGGTCCCGCACGGCGGCGGAGACGAGGTCGACGGCCTCCACGACGCCCAGGTACTCCTGCGGCGGGACGACCGACAGCGCCTCCATGTCCGCGCGGAACAGGTCGATCTGCGACGCCGCCAGGTCGCGCCAGTCCACCCCGGTCGCGGTCGCCCGCTCCAGCAGCGGGTCGTCGACGTCGGTGACGTTCTGCACGTACCGGACGTCCAGCCCCGCGTCGCGCCAGGCGCGGCCCAGCAGGTCGAAGGCGACGTAGGTGTTCGCGTGACCCAGGTGCGTCGCGTCGTACGGGGTGATGCCGCACACGTACAGCGTCGCGGTGCCCTCGACCGGACCGACCGGCACGACCGCACCGGTCGAGGTGTCGTGGAGGTGGACGCGGGAACCCCGACCGGGCAGGGACGGGACGGGAGGGACGGGCCAGGAACGCACGGGCCGAACCTACCCGGCTTCCCTCAGAACGGCGGCCACGGGATGGTCCGGTGCCCCCGCGGCCGGGGCATCCGGTCGGCCGTCAGCAGCCGCTCGGTCCGCTCCAGCGTCGCCACGACCTCCTCGGTGGCCAGCAGCTCGCCCAAGAGCTCCCCCAGCGCGCCGTCGAGGTCGGCGACCAGGACGCTCAGCACCTCGCGCTCCTCGGCCAGCAACCGCGTCCCGCCGAACCCCCACAGGACGGTCCGCAGCTTCGGCTCCTCGTGGAACGTCAGCCCGTGGTCCACCCCGTGCACGGCCCCGGACCACCCCGGCAGCACGTGCCCGCCCTTGCGGTCGGCGTTGTTCAGCACGACGTCCAGGACCGCCATCCGCCGCAGCCGCAGGTCGTCGGCGTGCACCAGCGAGACCGGGCGCCCCGCGCCGTCCTCGGCCTCCAGCACCGTCAGCCAGCCCGGCTCGACCTGGCGCGGCGGCAGGATGTCCACGAGCCCCGCGCCCGGCGACGGAAGCACCACCCCGGCGGCGTCGGCGGGGTCGGCACCGTCCTGCTGCAACCACAGCTGCACCGACCCCGGACCCAGCGGCCCGTCGCGGAACACCGTGGGCGGCACCACGTCCCACCCCGTCGTGGCCGACACCGCGTAGGACGCGACCTCCCGCCGCGCCAGCGTGTCGTCCGGGAAGTCCCACAGCGGACGCTCCCCGGAGACCGGCTTGTACACGCACGCGAGGTCACCCTCGTCCGTCGTGGCCGTCGCGTACAGCGTCGCGTTCGACGCGTCCGCGAGGCGGCCGCGGACGTGCAGCTCCCCCGTGGCGAGCCGGACGAGCGCCTCCTGCTCCTCGACCCCGGCGAACGTCGCGCTCAGCGCCGGTACCCGTTCGCGCGCGGGCAGACGTGACCGACCGGGTCCAGCGGACCCGCGCAGAACGGGCACGGCGGCCGGCCCGCCGAGACCAGCGCCAGGGCCCGCGCGGCGAAGGCCCGGGCCGCGGCCCCGTCCAGGGACACCCGCAGCAGGTTCTGGTCCGGCCCGGGATCGGGCTCCTCGGGGTCGACGTCGGTGTCGCTGACCTCGAAGCACTCGATGACCACGACGTCGCGCTCGCCGTCCCAGGCCAGGCTCATCGTCCCGACCCGGAACTCCTCGTCGATGGGCAGGTCCAGCGGCGCGGTGTCCTCGCTGCCGGCCGGGGGCATCGCCGGGACCGGTGCGGCCCCGCCGGAGCGGCGCACGATCTCGTCGAGGAGTTCCCCGACGCGCTCGGCCAGCGCGGAGACCTGGGTCTTCTCCAGTGCGACGGACGTCACGCGCCCTCGTGCCCGGGCCTGGAGGAAGAAGGTGCGCTGCCCCGGTTGGCCGACGGTGCCCGCGACGAAGCGTTCGGGCGGGTCGTACTCGTGCACGGGCATGGGGGCGACCCTACGCCGCGCCCGTGCTGCCGCCCACGACCGCGTCGCTGCTGACCGTGCGGCGCGTCGAGCGGCGCTTCTTCTTCGCGGGCGCGAACCCGGCCAGGTCCCCACCGGAGTCGTTCATCCGCAGCACGAAGGGCCGCAGGGGCGCGTACCGCACGACCGACACCGAGCACGGGTCCACCGACAGCCGCTGGAACAGGTCCAGGTGCATGCCGAGCGCGTCGGCCAGCACGGCCTTGATGACGTCGCCGTGGCTGACGGCGACCCAGACGGCATCGTCGCCGTGCTCGGCCGCGACCCGGGCGTCGTGCTCGCGCACCGCCTCCAGGGCGCGGTGCTGCATCGTCGCCAGCCCCTCCCCGCCCTCACCGGGGAACACCGCCGCCGAGGGGTGCGACTGCACGGTCCGCCACAGCGGTTCCTTGGTCAGGTCCTTCAGCGCCCTGCCGGTCCAGTCGCCGTACTTGCACTCCCCCAGCCGCTCCTCGGTGCGCAGCGCCGGGCGGGGACCCGACGGTCCGTCCACCGCGCGCAACGCGTCCGCGGTCTCCTGGCAGCGTTCCAGCGGGGACACGACGAGGTCGGCGACGGGCACCGGAGCCAGCCGCTGGGCCAGCGCCTGCGCCTGGGCGCGACCGGTGTCGTCGAGGTGCACCCCCGGCGTCCAGCCGGCCAGGACGGCGGCGGTGTTGGCGGTGCTGCGGCCGTGGCGGACGAGCAGGAGGGTCGGCACGGCCCCACTGTAAGGGCCGGGGTGTGCGGTAGCTGTTGGGTGACGTACAACAAACGTAACAGTATTAGTGCCGGTAACTGAACTTCTACAGCTACTGCGAACACGGACCCGGCAGGGCACGATGACCCCCGTGATGCAGCAGTGATCATCGATGTGGCGACCTACCGGGACGGGCGTCGCCACGAGGTCCCCGACCTCGCCGCCGCCCTGCGCTCCTGCCACGAGGACGGTGCCGGCCCCTCCCCCGCCCCGGGGCCGGCGGAGTTCCTCTGGCTCGGCCTGACGGACCCCACGGCCGAGGAGTTCGCCGACGTCGCGTCCTCCCTGCAGCTGCACCGGTTCGCGGTCGAGGCCGCGGTCGAGGGCCACCAGCGGCCCAAGATCGAGTGGTACGGCGACACCGTCTTCGTCGTGCTGAAGGTGCTGGAGTACTTCGACGAGACCTCCAGCGTCGAGACCGGCGAGATCATGCTGTTCGTCGGCCGCCGGTTCGTCGTGACCGTCCGCCGCGGCCCCGCGGGCTCGCTGGCGGGGGTCCGGTCGGCCGTCGAGGCTGACGAGCGGCGACTGGCCCGCGGCCCCCAGGGCGTGCTGCACGCCGTCATGGCGCACGTCGTCGACGGGTACGCCGCCATCGACGGCGAGCTCGGGCGGGACGTGGAGGACATGGAGGAGCAGGTCTTCTCCCCCGACCGCAGCTCCGACGCCCAGCGCATCTACTCCCTCAAGCGCGAGGTGCTCGAGGTGCGTCGCGGGGCCTTCCCCCTGGTGGCCCCCCTCAGGAAGCTCGTCGACGCCGGCGTCGCGGGGCGGGGGGACGAGGGCGGGACGCCGTCGCCCGGCGCGGTGCACCACCTCGCCGACGCCCAGGCGCTGTTCGTCCTGCGGGACGTCCTCGACGACCTCGTGCGCACCGTCGAGCACGTCGAGACGTACGACCGGCTGCTGACCGACATCCTCAACGCCCACCTCGCCCAGGTGTCGGTGCAGCAGAACGACGACGCGCGCAAGATCTCGGCGTGGGCGGCCATCGCGGTCGTCCCCACGATGATCGCCGGGGTCTACGGCATGAACTTCCAGCACATGCCCGAGCTGAGCTGGCGCTACGGCTACCCGGTCTGCCTGCTGGCGATGGTGACCGTCTGCACGGTCCTGTACCGCCTGTTCAAGCGTTCCGGGTGGCTGTGAGGGGCCGTCCTCACCCGAAGCTGGTGCCGTGCCAGGCCGGCAGGACCTGGGCGAGCACCAGCACGTAGACCACGAGGGCCAGCGCGATGCGGTACACGACGAACACGGTGTAGCTGTGCGTCGTGATGAAGCGCATGAGCCAGGCGATGACGGCGTACCCGACGGCGAAGGCGACGAGGGTCGCCACCGCCGTGGGCGCCCACGCGATCGCCGCGCCCGTGCTCACCTCGTCGTACAGCTGGTAGAAGCCGGACAGCACGACGGCCGGGATCGCCAGCAGGAAGGAGTAGCGGGCGGCGGCCTCGCGGGTGTAGCCGAGCAGCAGCCCCATGGTGATCGTCCCGCCCGAGCGGGAGACCCCGGGGATGAGCGCCATCGACTGCGCCAGGCCGAAGAGCAGGCCGTGCTTCCACGTCAGCCGGTCCAGGGTCCGCTCCTTGCGCCCGACCCGGTCCGCGGCCCCCAGCAGGAGGGCGAAGACCCACAGCGTCGTGGCGATGACGGCGAAACCGCGCAGCGTCGTCTCGATCGCGTCCTGGAAGACCAGCCCGAGGACGCCGATGGGGATGGTCCCCAGGATGACCAGCCAGCCCATGCGGGCGTCGGGGTCGTCGCGCGGGACCCGGCCGGCGAGCGAGCGGACCCAGCGGGTGATGATCCGCGCGATGTCGCGGCGGAAGTAGAGGATGACGGCGGCCTCGGTGCCGAGCTGGCTGATGGCGGTGAAGGCCGCGCCGGGGTCCTGGGCCCCGATGAGGGTGCCGACGATGGCCAGGTGGCCGCTGGAGGAGATGGGCAGGAACTCGGTCAGGCCCTGGACCAGACCGAGGAACGCTCCTTCGAGGACGCCCATGCTCACGCCGGGGCACCCCCCGTCAGCGGGCAGGGGGAGACGACGGACGACCTGGGGGTGAGCACGGCGGCACGCTATCGGCTCCCCCGGGCCCCACTCCGTGAGCGGCGCGGTGCGTCACGCGGGGCGCACCGAACCCTCACACGGGGTGGTCAGAGGGGCGTGGGGCCGTCCGCACCCTCGTCGTCGTCCGTGTCGTCGTCCGTGTCGTCGTCATCGGTGTCGTCATCGTCACCGTCGTCATCATCGTCGTCGTCGTCGTCGTCGCGCTCGTCCTCGACGTCGTCGTAGAGGACGAAGGGCGTGACCTCGTCGTAGGCGTCGTAGATCGCCTCCTCGTACACCTCGAAGGCGTCCGCCACGCGCTGGTAGGCGTCGGCGACGGCGGGGTCGGTCTCGCCCCGCCGGTTGGCGGCGGCGGCGAGGTGGTCCTCGAGGGCGGCCACGAGTCGGGCCAGGGCCGCGCGCGGGTCGGGCGTCATGGTCCGACCGTACCGGGAACGGGTGCCCTCGCCCCACCGGGTGCATCATGGTCCCGATGGCTGCGCACGAGGGGAACACGCCCGACCGGTCCACCGGTCGCCGGGACCGTCGCGGAACGGGCGGGACGCCGGGCCCGGGCGGTGGCGAGGAGTACGAGTACCGGGTGCTGACGCTGACGCGGGAGACGTCCCGCTCAGACGCTCGCCGCCTCCTGACCGAGCACGCCGAGTACGGCCGCTGGGAGCTGGCCCGGGTCCGCCTGTACATGGGCGGCAACCGCAAGGTGTGGCTCCGGCGCAAGATCATCCGCGTGGCCCGCACCGCCTGACCCGCGCCGCGACCCTCCGGTGGGCCCCGAGGTCCTGTAACCTTCAACCAGGTGCGTGCGGACGCACGCCCCTGCGAGGAGGACGGCATGCAGTTCGGGATCTTCAGCGTCGGCGACATCACGCCCGACCCCACCACCGGCCGCGCGCCGGACGAGCACGAGCGCATCAAGGCGCTGGTCACCATGGCCGAGCACGCCGAGCAGGTGGGGCTGGACGTCTTCGCCGTCGGTGAGCACCACAACCCCCCGTTCGTGCCGTCGGCCATGACGACCCTGCTGGGGTGGATCGCCGCGCGCACCACCCGGCTGACCGTCTCGACGTCCATCGCCCACATCACCACCAACGACCCGGTGCGGATGGCCGAGGACTACGCGATGCTGCAGCACCTCAGCGAGGGCCGCGTCGACCTGGTCCTCGGCCGCGGCAACGACGGCCGGCTCTACCCCTGGTTCGGGCAGGACCCCCGCCGCGGGGTCGAGCTGACGGTGGAGAACTACCAGCTGCTGCGCCGCCTGTGGGACGAGGAGGTCGTCGACTGGCAGGGCGAGTTCCGCACCCCGCTGCAGGGGTTCACCTCGACCCCGCGTCCGCTGGACGGTGTGCCGCCCTTCGTCTGGCACGGGTCGATCCGCACCCCGCAGGTCGCCGAGATCGCCGCGTACTTCGGGGACGGCTACTTCGCCAACAACATCTTCTGGCCGAAGGAGCACTACATCCGGCTCATCGACCTCTACCGCGAGCGCTACGCCCACTACGGGCACGGCAGCCCCGCGCAGGCGGTCGTCGGGCTCGGCGGGCAGGTGTTCATGCGCGCGAACTCCCAGGACGCGGTGCGCGAGTTCCGGCCCTACTTCGACAACGCCCCCGTCTACGGGCACGGGCCCTCGCTGGAGGAGTTCACCCGGCAGACCCCGCTGACCGTGGGCACCCCCGACCAGGTGGTGGAGAAGACCCTGACCTTCCAGGAGTTCTTCGGCGACTACCAGCGCCAGCTGTTCCTCATGGACCACGCGGGGCTGCCGCTGAAGACCGTCCTGGAGCAGCTCGACCTGCTGGGTGAGCACGTCGTCCCGGTGCTGCGCAAGGAGTTCGAGGCCCGCCGCGCCCCCGGCGTGCCGAGCGACCCGCCCTCGCACGCCGCCCGCGTCGCGGCGCGGTCGACTCCCCCGGCCCCGCCCGCCTGAGCGCCAGGCCGCGACCGGGAGGCGTTCGGGGTCGTGGTCCTCGGGGGCGCGGTCCTCGGGGGCGAGGTCCTCAGGGCGAGGTCGGGTGGGGCGGGGTTCAGGGGGTGAGCCCGGCGGCGGGGGTGTCCTGGCCCGTCTGCTCGCCGCCGTGGCGGTGCAGTTCGGCGTAGCGGCCGCCGCGGGCGAGCAGGTCGTGGTGGGTGCCGCGTTCGACGATGCGGCCGGCTTCCAGGACGAGGATCTGGTCGGCGCCGCGGATGGTGGACAGGCGGTGGGCGATGACGATGGCGGTGCGGCCTTCGAGGGCTTCGTCGAGGGCGGCCTGGACGGCGACCTCGGAGGCGTTGTCGAGGTGGGCGGTGGCTTCGTCGAGGACGACGATGCGGGGGTGGGCCAGCAGGAGGCGGGCGATGGTGAGCCGTTGGCGTTCCCCGCCGGAGAAGCGGTAGCCGCGTTCGCCGACGACGGTGTCGAGCCCTTCGGGCAGGAGGGCGAGGAGGTCGGTGAGGCGGGCGCGGTCGAGGGCGTCGAGGAGGTCGGCGTCGGTGGCCTCGGGGCGGGCCAGGCGCAGGTTGGAGCGCAGGGACTCGTGGAAGAGGTGCCCGTCCTGGGTGACGACGCCGACGGTGCGGCGCAGGGTGTCGGCGGTGAGGTCGCGGACGTCGTGGCCGCCGATGCGGACGGCGCCGGTGTCGACGTCGTAGAGGCGGGCCAGGAGCTGGGCGAGGGTGGACTTGCCGGCGCCGGAGGAGCCGACGAGGGCGATGACCTGGCCGGGTTCGACGGTGAAGGTGATGTCGTGCAGGACGGGGACGCCGCCGCGGGCGTCGAGGGTGGCGACGTCCTCCAGGGAGGCGAGGGAGACGTCGGCGGCGGCGGGGTAGCCGAAGCCGACGTGGTCGAACTCGACGGTGAGGGGTCCTTCGGGCAGGGCGTGGGCGTCGGGGCGTTCGCGCACCAGGGGGACGAGGTCGAGGACCTCGAAGACGCGGTCGAAGCTGACGAGGGCGCTGGTGACGTCGGCGCGGGCGCTGGCGAGGGCGGTGAGGGGGGCGTAGAGGCGGGTGAGCAGGAGGGCGAGGGTGACGATGCTGCCGGCGTCGAGGGTGCCGGCGATGGCGGCGAGGCCGCCGACGCCGTAGACGAGGGCCAGGGCGAGGGCCGAGACGAGGGTGAGGGCGGTGACGAAGACGGCGCGGCGCACGGCGGTGGTGACGCCGATGTCGCGCACGGCGCGGGCGGCGGCGGCGAAGGAGCGGGATTCCTCCTCGGGGCGGCCGAAGAGCTTGACGAGGGTGGCGCCGGGGGCGGAGAAGCGTTCGGTGCTCTGGTTGGTCATGGCGGCGTTGAGGTCGGCGGCGCGGCGGGCGAGCAGGGCCAGGGAGCGGCCCATGCGGCGGGCGGGCAGGAGGAAGACGGGCAGCAGGACCAGGGCCAGGGCGGTGATGCGCCAGGAGATGCCGATCATGACGACGGCGGTGAGGGCGACGGCGACGACGTTGCTGACGATGCCGGAGAGGGTGTCGCTGAAGGCGCGCTGGGCGCCGAGGACGTCGCTGTTGAGGCGGCTGACGAGGGCGCCGGTGCGGGTGCGGGTGAAGAAGGCGACGGGCATGCGCTGGACGTGGTCGAAGACGCGGGTGCGCAGGTCGAGGATGAGGTCTTCGCCGAGGGTGGAGGAGAGCCAGCGCACGGCCAGGCCGAGGCCGGCTTCGGCGAGGGCGACGGCGGCGATGAGCAGGGCGAGGGTCAGGACGCGGTCGCGGTCGCCGGTGCCGACGGCGTCGACGGCGCGGCCGGCCAGGACGGGGGTGGCGACGGCCAGGACGGCGAGGGCGACGCTGCCGGTGACGAACAGGGCGAGCAGCCGGGAGCGTTGGCGGGCCATGTCCAGGACGCGGCGGGGGGTGGTGGGTCGGTAGGAGCGGTGGCCGGGGGTGCTCATCGCCTTCCACAGCGCGGTGTGGGCGGCGTTGTCCATGCTCACTGGTGGGTCTCCGTGTCTTGACGCTGGGTGTCTCGACGGTAGGTGCTGCAGCGCGGTGCAGGTCCAGGGGTGGGGGTAGCGTCCGGGGCATGAGCCCGCGAACCATCGCGACCGAGCGTCGCGTCGAACTGCCCGAGCTGCTGGACTTCGTCCGTCCCCGTCACCACGTCGTGCTCTCCACGTTCCGCGCCGACGGGTTCCCGCAGTCCTCCCCCGTCACCGCCGGGGTCGACGGGTCGGGGCGGATCGTGGTCTCGACGTACCCGGACCGGGCCAAGGCGCGCAACGCCCGCCGCGACCGGCGGGGGTCGGTGCTGGTGCTCTCGGACGACTTCGGTGGGGCGTGGGTGCAGGTCGACGGTGAGTGGGAGGTCCTCGACGGGGAGGAGGCGGTGGAACCGCTGGTGGAGTACTTCCGGTGCATCTCCGGGGAGCACCCGGACTGGCAGGAGTACCGGCAGGCGATGCGTGAGCAGGGCAAGTCGTTGCTGCGGTTGACGATCCGGCGGTGGGGGCCGATCGCGACGGGTGGGTTCCCGGCCCGCCTGGCGGGCTGACCGGCGGACCGGCAGGGGACCGACCGGCGGGCTGAGGGGCCGCTGGGGGTCAGCGGTCGCGCAGGTGCTGCTCGACGGCCTGGACGAGGGTGAGGTCGACCTCGACGTGGTGGTCGCTGCGGGCGTGCTCGGCGACCTGGTCGAGGATGTCCTGGCGGTCGGTGCCGGTGAACTCGCGGGTGCAGCCGGGGACGACGTCGCCGCAGCGGAAGGCCTTCACGCTCCCATGCTCCAGCCCGGGTGCCCGGCCGGGGCGGCGGGGTGAGCGCCGGTGGCGGCCACGAGGTCGAGCACGAGGTCCTCGACGCCGACGACGCCGACGTAGCGGCCGGCGGCGTCGGTGCAGACGAGGGGGTCGAAGCGGACCGCGGCCGAGCGGGCCACGGCGCGGGCGGCGGCGTCGGCGACGGCGGTCTCGGGGGCCACGGTCGTCTCGACGGTCTCCACCCGGGGCGGGCCGTCGGGGCACTGGGCGGGCAGGACGATGACGCGGGGCACGTCCTCGCCGTCGACGACGACGACGGGGGCGCCCTGTTCCCGCGCGGAGCGCACGGCGTCGCGGACGGTGCGGTCGGTCTTGGTGCGCCGGGCCAGGTCGCGGGTGCGGCGGGCGTGCCCGGGGGGGCGCCGGGAGGAGCCGGTCGCGGTGGGCAGGTGCAGCAGGGTGCGGGCCTGGGCGTCGAGGTCGGTGAACTCGGTGCCGGGGCGGGCCAGCAGGAAGCCCTGCACGAGCGGGACGCCCATGCCCCGCAGCACGTCGAGCTCGTCGACGGTCTCGACGCCCTCGGCGATGATCCAGGCGTCGAGGCGGCCGGCGCACTCGCCGAGGAACTGCACGAGGGAGCGTTTGACGAGGTCGTGGTGCAGGTCGCGCACGAGCTGCAGGTCGACCTTGAGGATCTCCGGGCGCACGACGGCCATCCGCAGCAGCCCGGAGTGCCCGGTGCCGACGTCGTCGAGGGCGACGAGGGCGCCGCGGTCCCGCAGCACCCGCAGGGGTTCCAGGAGCTGGCGGGGGTCGCAGTCGGCGTGCTCGGTCAGTTCCAGGACGACGCCGGTGAGGTCGTGGGCCAGCAGCTCGGCCACGACGCGCTCGTCGGCCAGGGACGTGGGGCTGACGTTGACGGTGAGGAAGGTGCCCGGCGGCAGGTGCGGGAGGCGTCGCAGGGCCCCGGCCACCACGACGCGGTCCAGGTCGCTGTCGCGGCCCAGGGCGCGGGCGGCGCGGAACCACTGCTCGGTGGGGACGTCGGAGGTGAACCGGCTGAGCACCTCGTAGCCGGCGACGCGGCCGGCGGCGACGTCGACGACGGGGTGCAGGACCAGGCGCAGCGCGTCGGGGTCGGCGCAGACGGCGTCCAGTCGCCGGTGCCACCGGCCCCGGTGCGCCACCTCACCCGCAGCGGCCACTGTCCACCCCCTCGTCGCGGAACACCGCCGAAATCACTCCCCGTAGCTGTTCCCGACCACAGTGTCGTCAAATCCTCGCCATGACCAGCCCGTGAGGATCCTGCGTCGTGCCGGGGAGCATATCGGGGTGACGGCATGGTCACACGCTGTTGAGACGTCGGGCTGTCCGGGGAGTGTCAAGGGCGTTCCCCGGGGTGTCGATGCCCTCCCGGTGACCACCCGAGCGCGCGAGGACCTGCCCGCCCCTCCCCCGGCTCCGCCCGCTGCCCGCCCGGTGCGGCGCAGGGGCCGGCGACTGGTCCTCACCGCGGTGGCCGCCGTGACCGCGGTCGGCGTCGTGGCCGGGCCCGCGAGCGCCGCGCCGGATCCGGCGGGTCGGACCTCGCAGCCGACCGCGCAGCGGACCTCGCAGCAGGCGCGGGCCGAGGCGGCGGCGGCGGTGCGGGCCGCGCAGGCGGCGGGTGCGGCGGTGCAGGCGGCGCAGGAGGAGCTGGCCCGCTCGGGGGCGGCCGTGGGGGTGGCGGTGAGCGCGAGCGTGCAGGCGCAGGTGGAGGCCGACCGGTCGGCGGCGCGGGCGCGGGCCAGCGAGGCCGCCGCGACGGCGCGGGTGCGGTCGTTGTACATGGACGGGGCGCTGGGGCCGGCGTCGTCCGGTGCCCGGCGGGGGTTGGCGTTGCTGAGCTCGGCGGTGTGGGGGGCCGATCCGGCGGTGGCCGAGCGGGCGGTCTCGGCGGTGCGGCGCCGGGACCGGGCGCAGGTGCAGGCCGGGGTGGTGGCGGCGTCGCAGGCGCGGGTGCGGGCGGGTGAGAGCGGGGCGGGGGCGGTCGAGGCGGTCGCGGCGGTGCGGGACGTGGCCGTGCAGGTCGCCCGCGCCGAGGAGGCGCTGCAGGTGGCCCGGTCGCGGGTGGAGGGGTTGCGGGGGGAGGCGGCGCGGTTGCAGGCCGCCGAGGAGGCCGCGGCGGCGCTGGCTGCGGCGCAGGCGGCGGCTGCGGCGGTGAACGTGTCGGCGGCGGGGCGGGCGGCAGCGGTGCGGGCGCGGGGGGTGCCGGCGGACTGGGCGGACCTGTACGTGCGGGCGGCGGCGACGTGTGCGGGGATGCGTCCGGCGCTGCTGGCGGCGGTGGGGCAGGTCGAGAGCGGGCACGGGGTGAACACGGGGCCGTCGGTGGCCGGGGCGGTGGGGCCGATGCAGTTCATGCCGGCGACGTTCGCGGCGTACGGGGTGGACGGGGACGGGGACGGGGACGTCGAGGCGCAGGACCCGGCCGATGCGGTGTTCAGCGCGGCGGCGTACCTGTGCGCGAACGGGGCCGGGCGGGGCCGGGAGGCGGAGGCGTCGGCGGTGTTCCGGTACAACCACGCCGACTGGTACGTGCAGCTGGTGCAGCGGCTGGCCGACGAGCTGCAGGGGCAGGGGTTCGGGAGCTGAAGTGCCCGGGTCCGCGGGGGTGCAGGTCTGGGGGTGCTCGGGTCGGGTGCTCAGGTCTCCCGGTGCTGCAGGACGGTCAGGCCGGTGAGGGTCCTGACCTGCACGCTGCGGATCTGGGCCGGGCTCCAGGAGGTGGCGCCGCTGAGCTGGGCGTCGCGGCCGGGCAGGGCGGTCCAGGTGCCGATCTGCTCGGTGGCGCCGTCGGCGCCGGTGACGACGAGGGCGTAGCGGTCGGCGCGGGTGGCGCCGGCGTCGGCGTAGGCGCAGACCAGGTCGACCTGGGTGCCCCAGGGGACCTGGGTGAGGGCGACGGTCGCGGTGATGGCGGTGTCCGCGACCGGGTCCATCAGCAGGGCCTGCCCGTGCGCTGTCCCGGCGGCCGGGCCCTGCGCCTGGGGTGTGCCGGCCGGTCCCCCGCTGAGCGGGCCGGTGGTGAGGACGGTGGTGAGGACGGCGGCGATCCCGGCGGCGGTGGCCAGGGCGCTGGCGAGCGCCGCGCGGCGGGTGCGCCGGCGGCGGCGGACGGCGCGCAGCAGGGCGGGCAGGACGGTGTCGGGCAGCGGGTCCGCGGCAACGCCGTCGGGGGGCCCGGGGTGGGGGTCGGGGTGGGGCGCGTCCTCGGTGGGGGTGTCGAGGACGTCGCGGGGGGTGCGCGAGAGCAGCCCGGGCAGCCCGGCGAGTTCCGCCACGCTACGGCGGCAGTCGGGGCAGGTGTGCAGGTGGCGTTCGAAGTCGGCGCGGTCGGTGGGGCTGAGAGCGCCCAGGACGTAGGGGCCGGCGGTCGTGGCGTACGGGTCGTCGTAGGGGTCGTCGAACGGGTCGTCGAACGCGTCGTCGAACGCGTCGTCGGACGGTCCGGTCATCGGCGGCTCACCCCCATCTCCTGCAGGGCCAGTCTGAGGTTCATCAGGGCGTAGTGGGTGCGCGACTTCACGGTTCCCTCGGGGATGCCCAGGGTGCGGGCGGCCTCGGCCACGGAGCGGCCGGCGAAGTAGCACTCGCGCAGGACGGCGCGGTGCTCGGTGGACAGCCGGGTCAGGGCCCGGGTCAGGACCCACTGCTGCAGGACCTGCTCGGACTCGTCGACGACGGCGCGGTCGGGGACGTCGGCGTGCACCCGTTCGCGGCGGTGACGGGCCGAGCGCCAGTCGTCGATGACCAGGCGGCGGGCGACGGTGAACAGCCACGCGCGGGTGGAGCCGCGGGCGGGGTCGAGGGACTCGGGGTGGCGCCAGGCGCGCAGCATCGTCTCCTGGACGATGTCGTGGGCGCTGACGCGGTCACCGGTCAGGGACACGACGTAGGCCCACAGGGCGCCGGCGTGCTCGTCGTGCAGGGCACGCACGAGCTCCTCGTCGGTCTCGGTCACCGCTGGTCCTCCCCGTCCGCGCCGGTCGTGGCTGTGCGCCCCGTCGAGGACACCACGAGGCAGCCGGGGGAACGGTTCGCCGCCGTGGGCGGGATCTGGGCGGGATGCCGGCGGGATGCCGGCGGGACCCGGTCCCCGGGCTGGTCCCTAGGGTGGTGCGGGTGAGCGCACCGACCGGTCAGGGGCTCGGCGGCCCGGCACCGCAGCCGGTGCCGGTGCCGGTGTCGTTGCGTCCGGTGCTGGCCCGCTGGGGCGCCCCGGCGCCGGTGGCCGCGCTGCCGGCGGTGTGGGTCAACGCGCTGGGCGGGACGACGTTCCGGGTCCGGGGGCCGGCCGGGACGCTGTTCTGCAAGTGGGCCCCGGCGGGGGTGGCGCTGGACCTGGCCGGTGAGGCCCGCAAGGCGCGGTGGGCGGCGCGGTGGCTGCCGGTGCCGCAGGTCGTGGAGACCGGCGCGGACGCCGACGGGTCGTGGCTGGTCTCCCGGGCGCTGCCGGGGCGCTCGGCGGTGGACCCGCACTGGCGGGCGCGTCCGCGGGTGACGGTCCCGGCGCTGGGCCGGGCGCTGCGCCGCTGGCACGAGGCGCTGCCGGTGGACGGGTGCCCGTTCGAGTGGTCGGTGGCGCACCGGCTGGCGCGGGCGGTCGGGGACACCGGCGCGCTGGGCCAGGCGCCGGCGGTGGACCGGCTCGTGGTGTGCCACGGCGATGCGTGCGCGCCGAACACGCTGCTGGCGGAGAGCGCGAGCGACGGGGCGGGGGCCGAGGCCGGGGCCGAGGCGGTGGCGTGGGTGGACCTGTCCGGGCTGGGGACCGGTGACCGCTGGGCCGACATCGCGGTGGCGACGATGAGCCTGGAGTGGAACTACGGGCCGGGCTGGCAGGAGGTGTTCCTGCGGGCGTACGGGGTCGACCCGGACCCGGTGCGCACGGCGTACTACCGGGCGCTGTGGGACGTGGGTCCCTGACCGTGGTGGCCCCCACGGGTCGGTGAGTGTTGCGGGTCCGTGACCCGCCGGCGGGCGCCGGGGCGTCGGTACCGGCTGCGGGACGGGCTACCGTCGCGGGGTGCGCAGTGAGTTGTCCGGGTTCCTCACCGAGCTGTCCTGGCCCCGTCCGCAGGCGCCCGCGTTCGACGCCGGGGCCGCTCCGGCCGACCCGGTGGTGCTGTTCGAGCGCTGGTTGCGCGAGGCCGTGGCCGCCGGCGTACCCGCCGCGCACGTGATGACGCTGGCCACCGTCGACGTCGCCGGCCGCCCCGACGCGCGGGTGACGATGCTGGAGGACGTCGACGAGCACGCCTTCTGGGTGGCGGCCAGCGAGACCAGCCCCAAGGGCAAGCAGCTGGGCCGGGTCCCGGTCGCGGCGCTGGTGTTCCACTGGGCCCAGCAGGGCCGGCAGGTGCGGGTGCGCGGCAGCGTGCGCCCGGCCGAGGAGGCCCGCACGGCCGCGGCGTTCGAGCGGTTGTCCGCCCACGCCCGCACCGAGGCGCTGGTGGACCGCCAGAGCCGCCCCCTGCACGACGAGGCGTGGCTGTCCGATGCCCTGGGCGATGCCGGTGAGCTGCTGCGCCTGGAGGAGCCGGGCGCGGTCTCGGCCCCGTCGTGGCGGTTGTGGGGGGTCGACGCGGGGCGCATGGAGTTCTTCCAGGCCGACCTCGAGGGTCACCACGTGCGGTTGCGGTACTCCCGCCACGAGGGCCGGGGCTGGGAGACCGAGCTCCTGCGGCCCTGAACCACCGCGGTGCCCGGGTGGCGGGTGAGGGCCACCGGCACCGCCGACGGCTCAGGTCCGGCGGGGCGCGCTAGCCGGTGGTCAGGACGGTGACGAGGACGTCGGTGCTGTTGGACGGGGCGGCTCGCTCCTGCTCCCTCCACGACCCTGCTCCCTCCACGACCCTGCTCCCTCCACGACGTGGACGTCGAGCACCCGGCCGTGGACCCGCTCGTCGGCGCCGAGGTCGTGGTGGCTCTCGATGAGCCGCACCCGGCCGTCCGGTCCCAGGTGGCGGAAGCAGGTGAAGGTGACGACGTCACCGCGTTCGACGGCGGCCCCGCAGCACTCGTGCTCCCAGCCGCCCACCTCGACGATGACCTCCACGGGGAGAACCCAGCCGTCGAGGACGGGACGGCGCCGCGACCGGCACGAGTGCGCGGTGCCCGTGGGGTGACCGTGGGCCGCGTCAGGACTGCTCGCCGACGGGGGCAGCGGCCAGGGAACCGTCGACCCCGACGGTGACCCGGGCGGTCCAGATGACGGGCCCGCAGCCGTTGCCGTTGACGTCGACGCGCTCCGGGGTGACCTGCGTCGCGGAGTCCACGAGGACCGTGCCGTCGGCGGCCACGACCTTCAGGCGGGCGGTGACGGGATCTGCGCCCCGTCGGTCGTTCTCCACCCCGGGCCAGATGCTCTGGTGGTCGTCGATCACCTGGTCCTGGCACACGTCGCCGGCGCAGGACGTGCTCTGCCACGGCAGCGGGGCGGAGGTGGGCAGCGCCGAGCCGTCGAAGATCACCCCGCTGGACCCGCCCAACGTCGTGCAGGCGCGCGAGGTGAGGCTGCACGCCGGCAACGACGCCACCAGGCTGCAGACGAGGAGGAGCCACCCACGAGGTCGCACGACCCTGCGACGTGACAGCGTCAGCAGGCGTTCCGCCGGTGCCGGACGCCTCCTGGTGAGCAACGCTCCGGCCTTCGACGCCTTGCTGCTCGCGGACCGCACCGCCCGTGACGCGGGATGACCGGGTGGTCGCCGGGTGCGCCGCGACGAGACGTGCCGCGCCGCGGACGTGGTGCGTCGCAACCCGTTCACCGCGGAGCAACGGGACGGGGCGCACCCCTCCGGCGACGTTCCGCCGCCTCGCGCGTCGGCGTGTCCACGACGTGGCTGACGTCCTGGCTCGCGGGATGATCGTGACGTCGAACTGGGGATGAGAACGGCGGTGGGAACGGCCTGGTGGCCGTCAGAACGACGTCCTCGCCGTCGCGGCTCGCCGGGGACAACTCACGAGAGGGTGAGCGCGTGAGCACCACGGGCACGACCACCTGGACCATCACCCCTGCCACCGACGACGACCGTTCAGACTGGGAACGGCTGTACCTGGCCTACGGCGAGGTCGCTGGAGAACGTCTGAGCACCGAGCACCTCGACCGGGTCTGGTCCTGGATCGGTACCCCTGCGGGCCAGACCGCCTGCCTGGTGCTGCGTGAAGGTGAGCGCCAGCGCGTGGTGGGGCTCGCTCACTACCGCCTCTTCGAGCGGCCCCTCGCCGGGTCGGTCGGCTGCTGGCTCGATGACCTCTTCGTCGACCCCAGTCACCGCGGCCGCGGTGGAACTCGTGCGGTGCTGGAGCACCTGCGGGTCCTGGCAGCAGAGCACGGCTGGAGCACGGTGCGGTGGACGACAGGCCAGACCAACAACGCACAGAAGCTCTACGACCAGCTCGCCGATCGAAGCCCGGTCATCACCTACAACATGGCTCCCGCGCCAGCCTCGAACGCACGCTGACCACAGGACGAGCGAACGACACGACACCGCCGTGAGCGGACCGGTGATCATGAGTGGGGTTCGCCGGCCCTCGTCCTCATGCCCCCCACTCCCATCGCCACGACCACGACGACGGCAGCGGGAACTCAAGAGCGCGCACCTCGCGAGATCACCGGACGGTCGCGCGCTGCGCGCCGGGAGTGTGACGTTCAAGGTGCGTGACCGAGATCCTGGGCATGATGGATGGGTGGCGGCACGCGAGGAGGACTGGACCGGCATGCGACCGGTCGGTAGCCGTAGGCCGCGCCACCTCGCCTCAGCGCAGCAGCCGCACACGCCGAGCCCTCGCCCCCCGGAACCTGACCAGGCACCATGGCGAAAACGCCTGGGCGACGCCGGCTTCCACACCATCGTCGGGTCACTGACCGTCGTCTTTCTGGCGATCGGCAGCTATGAGAGCGCCGAGGCGGTACTGCTGAGCGTGCGCGGCGTGCAGACGACGGCAGTCGTCGAGTCGACCGGAGTGCTCGATGGCGCTCGGGCGCCGATCGTGTGGGCTGACCTGACGTGGCGTACATCAGCTGGGGTGGCCGACGGCAGCGTGATGGACTACGACTACCGCCCTGGCCAGCAGGTCCCCATCGTCTACGACCCGCACGGGACGGACAACGTGGACAACGCGTTCCCGCTCGCGCGTCGGATGCTCCTGCCGCTGACGAGCCTGGGCATGGCGGTGCTCGTCGGCGGGTTCTGGTTCCGCTTTCGCACCAGGAAGCGTCGAGAAGCGCTTTGAGGCGTCTGTAGCCCCTCGCGGCAGGACGGCCGTTCGCGGGCAGTGCTGAGAGCCGCGCGGTGGTCAGCAGTTCAGGGTGTGTGCCCTGTCGATGGTCGCGCCCAGCCCGTTCATGCGCGGACACGACCGCGACGTCACCCGGAGAGCGGGTGACCGTGACGTCGGAGGGCAGTCGAGTTCAGGGGGCGAGCAGGGTCACTCCGTACCGTCTTTCGAGCGCTTGCACGATCAGGCGGTGATCTTCAGCTACTGCCGCGGCGGTGCTCGTGGTCGTGCCGGTCCAGGCCGCACTGGAAGTCATGCGCACACGCACCGTGGTCTTCAGCGCTCGAATCGAGATGTCGCCGGGGTGGGGGATGGACTTGGCTCCGGCGTCGTCCTCGTGGAACCACACGAAGACCTCGACCGGTCGGTCCTCGACGCTGCGCCAGGCGCGCTCCATGGACTCATCGGCAGCTGACCGCTGGAGCGCCCTTTCGAGCTGCTGTGCGTAGCCGCGGGGATGCTTCAGGAGGAAGACGCAGCCGATCACCAGGATCCACTCTTCGTTGTCCGAGCTCACGGCTTGCTGCCCACGGGGAGCTCTGCCGGGCCGGACGGGGGCCGCGATCGCTCAGGGGGTGTGTCGGCGCTGCGTGAGGACCTTTCGTCGTCGCGAGCCTGGTGGGATCGGTGACGGCGTGCGGCGAGCCTGGGGTCTGCGAGCACGGCTGCAAGCGTGCCTCGGCGTAGAGCGTCTTGCGACCAGGCCACCACGATCATGGGCTCGATGAGCGCGCGGACGGCGGGATGACCGCGACGTCACCGCGGAAGTGGTGCGTTGCAACCCGTTCACCACGAAGACGTGGCATGGAACGTACCACTCCAGTGACGCCCCACCACCCCGCTCGCCGCCATGTCCGTGGTGTCGCTCAGCAGGTCGGCGAGGAAGAGCGACCGCTGGCCGGCCGAGTCGTCCAGGTCAGCCAGGCGGGCAGCACCAGCGACGTCGGGGTCTGGTAGCCGGCAGCGCCCGACGGCCTCGTGGAGGGCGCTGCGACCGCGTCTCAGCCGGGCCGGGCGTCACGGGCGCGGCGCACCCAGGACAGCAGCGTCAGCATGGTGGCGGAGTCGAGATCGCGGGCGATCCGGACGGCCGTGGTCACGTCGTGAGCGCCCACCGGCACGCCGTTGCCCACGAGGACGTCGACGATGTCGCGGCCTTCCACGCCGGGGTAGCGCGCGTAGCGGCGAGGTGCAGCGGCGCGCCAGGAGGGGGCGTCGTCCAGGACGTGGTCGGGCACCTCGACGTCGAGGTCGACCCGCACGACGCTCCGGTCCTCGTCGCCGTTCTCGTCGCGCTGGGGGACGAACCCGCGTGTCAACCGCTGCTCCTCCCGGTGCGTCGTCCGCTGCTGCCGGCGTGGCGCGAGGGCCCGGTCTCAGACCGCGCGGGCGGCGTACCGGCCGTCGCGGGCGCTGACCTCCAGCGCCAGCCCGAACGTGTCCGACAGGGCCGGTGAGGTCAGGGTCTGCTCGACCGGGCCGGCGGCCACGACCTGCCCGGCGCGCAGCAGGAGCGCGTGGGTGGCGCCCACGGGGATCTCCTCGACGTGGTGGGTGACCATGACCGGGGTGGGGGCGGCCGGGTCGGCCGCGAGCGCCGTCAGCCGCCGCAGCAGGTCCTCGCGCCCGCCCAGGTCCAGGCCGCTGGCCGGTTCGTCCAGCAGCAGCAGCTCGGGGTCGGTCATGAGGGCTCGGGCGATCTGGGTGCGTTTGCGTTCCCCGTCCGAGAGGGTGCCGAAGGCTCGCTCGGCCAGGTGGGCGACGCCGAGCAGGGCCAGCAGGTCGCTGGCGCGGGTCTCGTCGTCGGGGTCGTAGGCCTCGTTCCAGCGGCCGGTGACGCCGTAGGCGGCGGTGACGACGACGTCGCGGACCTTCTCCCGGTTCGGGACGGTGCCGGCCAGGGCGGTGCTGGCCAGGCCGATGCGGGGGCGCAGCTCGAAGACGTCGACGCGGCCCAGGACCTCCCCGAGGATGCCGACGGTGCCGGAGGTGGGGAACAGGCGGCCGGCGGCGATGGACAGCAGCGTGGACTTCCCGGCGCCGTTGGGGCCCAGGACGACCCAGCGTTGCCCGCTGCCCACGGCCAGGTCGACGGCGTCGAGCAGCACGCTGCTCCCCCGCCGGACGGTCACCGCGGACAGGTCCAGCACGTCGCTCATGGTGGCGACCCTAACGAGTCGTATCCTCGCCGCTGTGCTGGACCTGCCCCGCTCCGCGCGGTTGGCCGCCTGGGGCACGGGCGTGCTGAGCGCCGACGTCCCCCTGGCCGCCGCCGTGGCCGCCGTGCTGCGCGACGACGAACCGCACGTGGTGCGCTGGGAGGGTCCGGCCCTGCCCGGGGTGCGGTCGGTGCCCGACGACGTGACGACCCTGCTGGCCGCGCTGGCCGAGTGCGCCGCGGGCCCGGACGGTCGGGAGGGTCCGGGGGGTCCCGGGGGCCCGGGGGGTCTGCCGGGGCGGTTGCTGCTGGCCCTGCCGGTGCCGGGGGACCCGCGCGGGCTGCCCGGTCCGGCGGCGGTGAACGTGGCCGCGCTGGGGGCCGGTGAGTGCGTCGTGCTCGAGGTGGGGGGCGGTGAGCAGCGGTGGGCGCTGGTCCCGGAGGTCGTGGAGTTCGGCTCGGTGCTGGAACCGGGGGCGTTCGTGACGTGGACGGTGCTGGAGGCGGCGCCGCGGCGGGCTCCGGACAGCTCCAGCGTGGCCGAGTCCGAGCGGGAGCTGCGGGCGGCGCTGTCGACCGCGACGGCGGCGCTGGCGAGCCTGGACGTGGCGCGCTGGCGCGAGGAGGCCGCCGACCGCATCGCCGCCGTCCGCGACGGGGCGCTGGTGGCGGACGCGGTGCCGGCGGCGACCTCGCCGCGGGCGATGCGGGTGCTGCAGACCGCGGCCCGGGTCCTGGCCATCGTGGACCTGGCCACCGAGGACGACGGGGCGGCCATCACCAGCCTGGAGGCCACCTCGCGGGCCGCCGCGCTGCGGGAGGTGGCGGCGGTGGCGCGGCGGGCGCTGGTGGCGGCCGTCAACGCGCACGCGGAACCGGCCCGGCCCTGACGCGGGGGTCCTGACGGGCCGGTTCACAGGTCCAGGCAGACGACCGTGGCGTCCTCGTCGGGACCGTCGGGGCCGGCGGCCTCGATCAGGTCGGTGATGACCTGGCGCACGACCTCGTCGGCGCCCAGGTCGCGCAACCGGTTGGCGACGGTCTCCACGCGGCGGCGTCCACGCGCGGGGACGGGCCCGAAGCCGTCTCCGGTGACCAGCAGACGCTGGCCCCGGGCGACGTCCAGGGGCACCGCCCGGTAGTCGGCCTCCCCGGTCAGGCCCAGGGGGTCGTGGCGCGGCACGTCCAGCTCCTGCAGGAAGGTCTCGCGCTGGACGTGGACGGCGGTCTCGGGACTGGCCAGGACGTGCACCTGCCAGGGGTCGAAGTCCAGGCGCAGCAGGAACACGTCCACGACGTGCTCGCCGCGGTGCTCGCCGAAGACGGCCTGGTCGACCAGGCGGGCCTGGTCGGGCAGGTCCAGCCCCAGGCTGCGGGCGTGGCGCAGTGCACCCAGGGCCAGCCCCGTGGCCGCGGCGGCCCGACGGCCCCGGGAGCGGCAGTCCACCAGGGCCAGGTCCAGGTGCACCGAGGGCGGGGTGCCCGGCTGCGCGTCGTGGCCCGGCGGGACCGTCACCACCTCCAGGTCGTGGGCCTCGGCGCCGCCAGTGGCCGAGGGCTCGGTGTGGGCGGCCGCGCACGCGCCGAGCACGGCGAGCGCACCGGGCCCGGACTGGCGGGTCTGGATCTCGGCGGCGACGGTCCACTCCTGCGTGCGGGAGGCCAGGTGCATCCGGCGGCTGCCGGTGCTGGCGGCCTCCAGCTGCGCCCCGGCCGTGGCGACCAGGGCCAGCAGCAGGTCCGACCACCGCTCCGGCGGGCCCGCCTCCCCCGGTGCCGGTGCACCGGCCGGCCCGGGTCCCTCCTGCGCCCCGGGGTCCTGCCAGAGCACGCTGACCACGCCCAGGCGTCGGGCGCCGCAGGTCAGCGGAGCGTGCGCGACGACGACCTCGCCCTCGACCTCGACGACGAGGTCGTCGTGGCGCAGGGCCTGCCCGGCCGGGCTGCGGTCCACGGGTTCGTCCCGCGGTGCCGGCGCGTCGGCCGGGCCCCGCCAGGACACCGGGCGCAGCACCCGACCGTCGGGGGAACGCACCCGCAGGACCACCGCGCCGGAGCCCAGGACGTCGGCGAGTTCGGCGACCAGGACGTCGGGGGCCGTGTGCGGGTCCGCGGCCCGCAGCGCCCCGGACAGGCGGTGGCACGCCGGGGCCGTGGCCCCCGCCCGCGCCCAGGCGGGCGTGGGGGCCGGTTCGCCCCCCGCGGGCCCGGCGCCCGCCACGGCCTGGCCCGGGAGGCCCGGGGTCCCGGTCGGGGAGACGCGCAACCCGTCCTCGACGGCCCGACGGGCGGGGTGCTCCAGCTGGGCCAGCAGGTCGGACAGGACCTCCACCCGCGCGTCGGCCCAGCGCTGGGCCACCAGCCGCCCGCGGCGGGTCAGGGCCAGCTCGACCTCGCGGCGGTTGTCGGCCCCCGTCTGCCGGACCAGCAGCCCGGCGCCGCTGAGCCGGTCCCCCAGTCGGCTGGCGGTGGACACGGCCACCCCCAGGTACGAGGCCAGGACGCTCACCGTCAGGGGGCCGCCGTCGGCCAGCACGGCCAGGACCCGCAGCTGGGCCGGGGTGACCGTCGGCTCGACCGCCTCCGCGGCGCGCATCGTGCCCTGCAGCACGTCGGAGGACAGCTTGAGCAGGGCACGGCGCAGGTCCTCGTCCACCGGCTCATCCTGCCGTGCGCCGGTCCGGGGCCGGTGCGCCCGGTCCCGGCGTGCGCCGGTGGTTGCCCGGACCTACCGTCGGGTCTTGCGCCGCGCAAGCGTTGCGCGGCGCTCACACGAACGGAGACCCATGATGCCCACAGCCCTGGCGGGAGCGGAGTTCACCGCGACCTCCACCTACAGCTCCGCGCAGTACTCCCTCGTCCTGTACGCCTTCGTCGTGGCCGCCTTCGCGCTGTTCGCCACCGGCGTCTACGGGGCCAAGACCACCTCAGAGGTCTCCAAGGCCTACCGTCCCGCCGCCCTGGCCAGCACGCTCGTCTGCTGGGTGGCCACCCTCGCCTACGTCGCCCTGGTCCTGCAGTGGGTGCTCGGCTTCCAGGCCTCCCCCGACGGTTCCACCTTCACCCCCCGGCCCGGCACCGTGATCACCGAGCTGCGCTACATGGACTGGTCGGTCACCGTCCCGCTGCTCACCGTCGAGCTGCTCGCGGTGGCGGCGCTGACCCGCACCCAGGCGTTCCGGCTGCGCACGATCGCGGTCCCCTCGGCCTTCCTCATGATCGTCACCGGTTACCTCGGGGTCGTCCAGGGCGCCGACGCCCGCCAGGGCACCACCGCCGCCCTGTGGATCTGGGGCGCCGTCAGCACCGTCTTCTTCGTCGTCCTGTACGTGGTGGCCTGGCGCGCCTACCGGTCCACCCGGGACGCCGTGGGCCCGGAGACCCGCACCAGCTACCGCAACGCCCTGGTCCTGCTGCTCAGCGTCTTCGGCGCCTACCCGCTGGCCTACCTCGTGCCCGCCTGGACCGGGACCTCCGACGCCGGCTGGGCCACCACCGAGCAGCTCGTGTTCACCGCCGCCGACATCGCCGCCAAGGCCGGCTTCGGCCTGCTCATCCACAAGGTCGCCAAGCTGCGCACGGCCGAGGACACCGTGGCCGCCGGGGGCGACCCCCGGACCCGGCGCACCGTGACCCTTCCCGACTCCCTGCCCGGTGAGGTGTGGGTCTCCGGCACGCTGCTGTCGGTCCCCGCGGCGGTCACCGTGACCCCCTCCCCCGCCCTCGTCCCGGCCGGCGACTCACCGACCGGCGACGACCGGCGGTCCTGAAGACGTGGAGGACGTGACCGCCGTGAGCACCCGGTCGTGAGCACCCACCAGGGCCCGGCGCACCGGCTGCCGGTCCCCACCCGGGCCTGGCGCCGGGTCCTGGACGCCCCCGTCGCGGTCGCGGCGCTGACCGTGGCGCTGACCCTGGCGCTGACCCTGGCCAAAGCCGTGGTGGCCCTGGTGTCCACGCCGAGCCCGGGGCAGACGTCGGCCTCGACGCTGAGCACGGCGCTGAGCACGGCGCTGACCGGGGCCGGCGCCTCCGCGGGGGCGGCCGGGACCGTCCTGCTCGTGGTCAGCCTCCTCGTCGGGCTGCCCCACGGGGCGGTGGACCTGCTGCGCCCGGAGGTGCTCGACCCCGGTGCCCCCTCCCGGTCCCGCCGCCTGGTCACGGCCGCCTACCTGGGGTGCGCGGCGGCGGCCGTGGTCTGCTGGCTGGTGCTGCCGCTGCCCACGCTGCTAACCCTGCTCGCGCTGGCCGCGGTCCACTTCGGCGCCGCCGACGACGTCACCGCCCGGTGGCGGGCCCGGGGCACCGGCCCCGTCCACCCCCCGCTGCCGGTGCTGCGGGTGCTGCGGGCCGTGGCGGCCGGGGCCGTGCCGGTCACCGTGCCCCTGGGCCTGCACGGGGCCGCGGTCCGCGACGTCCTGGACGGGCTGTCCGGCGGGCACGCCCCCCTGGTGCTGGCCTGCTCCCGCCTCGGGGCGGTCCTGGCCCTGGCCGCGGCCACCGGCGCCCTCGGGGTGGCCCTGGCCCGGGCGCGCTGGGCCGCCGCCGCCGAGACGGCCGCCCTGACCGCGTTGTTCGTCCTGCTCACCCCGCTGCTGGCCTTCGCGGTCTACTTCGGGCTGTGGCACTCCTGGCGGCAGGTGGCCCGGATGGTGGCCGCCGACGCCGTGCGCGAGGGCACCGGCCCGGGCCGGGCGCTGGCGCGGTTCTGCCGCGGCGCCGCCGTGCCCACCGCGCTGACCGTCGCGGCCGGCAGCGGGGCCGTCGCGGCCGGCGGCTCCTCCGTCCTCGTCGTCGGGCTCGCCCTGGTCCTGTGCCTGACCGTCCCGCACAGCGTCGTGGTCGCCCGCAGCGACCGCCGCCTGCGCTGGGCCCGCGGCGACGGCGAGCGCCCGCCGGTCAGCCCGCGGTGCCCGCCGGGGGCAGGGCCGCGAGCGCCCGGTTCTCGGCCGGCAGCCGGAACCGCAGCAGCAGCACCGCGTTCAGGGCGGTGAACCCGGCCGCGGTCCACCAGCACGACCCGACCAGCGGCAGCGCGAACCCCTCGACCACGACGGCCACGTAGTTGGGGTGGGTGAACCAGCGGTAGGGCCCGCGGGCGACCAGCGGCAGGCCCGGCACGACGATGACGCGGGTGTTCCACCGCGGGCCCAGGGTGGCGATGCACCACCACCGCAGCCCCTGGGAGGCCAGGACGAGCACGAGCATCGGTGCGGCCAGGGCGGGCAGCACGGGCCGGTCGGCCACGGCGGCCTCCACCAGGCACGCCACGAGCAGGCCGGTGTGCAGGGCGACCATGGGGCCGAAGTGGCCCCGGCCGGTCTCGACCCCGCCGCGGGCGAAGGACCACCGGGCGTTGCGGGTGGACACGACCAGCTCGGCCAGCCGTTCGAGCCCGGTGGCCACGACGAGGACGACGAACAGGACGCTCACACGGCCTCCAGCAGGACGGTCTCGGTGCTGACGCCGGGTCCGACGCCCAGCAGGACGGTGCGTTCCCCGGGCACCGCCGGGGTGCGGGCCAGGACGTGCAGGACCGCGGAGCTGGACAGGTTGCCCACCTCGGTCATCACCTGCCGGGAGGTGGCCAGCGCCGCGGCCGGCAGGTCCAGGGTCTGGGCCA
Organism: Kineococcus halophytocola; assembly: GCF_041276425.1. Taxonomy (NCBI): domain Bacteria; kingdom Bacillati; phylum Actinomycetota; class Actinomycetes; order Kineosporiales; family Kineosporiaceae; genus Kineococcus; species Kineococcus halophytocola. The sequence goes on from NZ_JBGFTU010000002.1 coordinate 86,911, forward strand.
GGGCGTCCAGGACCTTCGGGCCTCCGGGGTGCACGACCCACCGGTCCACCCCTTCGACCCCGCCCACCCCCTCGACCCCGCCCGGTGCGCAGCCGGCCAGGAAGGCGCGCACGTCGGCGCCGACGTGCCGGTGCAGGATCTGCGGCAGCCCGGCCGACAGCACGATGCGCAGGCCCCGGCTGCCGACCTGGAAGCCCAGCGCGTCGGCGGAGTCCGGCAGCAGCCGGGAGGTGTGCTCCAGCACCGCCCACCCCGGGCGGTCCCCGGCGCGCCCGGCGCCGGCCACGACGACGGCGGTGGCGCCGTCGCCGAACAGGCCGCTGGCCACGAGGTTGGCCACCGACGTGTCGCTGGGCTGCAGGGTCAGGGAGCACAGCTCGACGCTGACCAGCAGGCCGACCTGCCCGGGGTGGCCGGCGAGGTGGTCCTCCAGGCGGGAGAGGCCGGCGGCCCCGGCCACGCAGCCCAGGCCGAACCCGGGCCAGCGCACGACGTCGCGGCGCAGGCCGACCCGTTCCAGGAGCTGGGCGTCCAGCGAGGGCGCCGCGACGCCGGTGACGGTGGTGAACAGCAGGACGTCCACGTCCTCCGGGGCCAGGCCCGCACCGGCCAGGGCGCCCTTGACGGCCCGTTCGGCCAGGTCCAGGCCGACCTGGGCGAAGACGGCCGAGGCGGCGTCGAAGGCGTCGGGGCGGGCGGTCAGCTCGGCGTAGCGGCCCAGCGGCAGCGCCAGGTGCCGGGTGCGGACGCCGGTGGCGGTGTGCAGCCGGTGCAGCAGGTCCCGGCGCGGTCCGGGGTCGGTGAGCAGCGGCGCCAGGGCGGCGGCGATCTCGTCCTGGTCGTGGCGGTGGGTGGGCAGGACCGGTTCGACGGCCAGCACCCGGGGCCTCGTGCGCGGGTCCACCGCCGCAGCTTGCCACCCGCCCCGGCGGATCCGGTTCCCGGGGCCGGTCCCCGGGGCGGACCCCCGGGGCGGGGCCGGCCCGCTACCGTCACCGGGGTGAGGATCGTCCTGCCGGGGGGCACGGGTCAGGTCGGGGCGCTGCTGCGCCGGGCGTGCGCGGCGCGCGGGGACGACGTCGTCGTGCTCTCGCGCCGCCCCGAGCGGCTGGAACCCGGGGTGCGGCACGCGGTCTGGGACGGGCGCACGCTGGGCCCGTGGGCCGCCGAGCTCGAGGGGGCCGACGCGGTGGTGAACCTGGCCGGGCGCACCGTGAACTGCCGGTACACCGACACCAACCTGCGCCAGATGATGGACTCGCGGGTGGACTCCACCCGCGTCCTGGGGCAGGCGGTCGCCGCCGCGGCCCGGCCGCCGGCGACGTGGCTGCAGATGAGCACGGCCACGATCTACGCCGACACCCGCGGCCCGGCCCACGAGGAGGACGGGGAGATCGGCGGGGAGGAACCGCACGTGCCGCTGTACTGGGAGTACAGCGTGCGCATCGCCCGCCGCTGGGAGCAGGCGCTGGAGGAGGCGGACACCCCGGCGACGCGGAAGGTCGCGCTGCGGGCGGCGATGGTCATGACCCCCGACCGCGGCGGGGTGTTCGACGTGCTGTCCACGATGGCCCGCCTGGGGCTGGGCGGCCCGGTCGCCGGCGGCGGGCAGTACGTGTCGTGGATCCACGGCGACGACGTGGTGCGGGCGCTGGACTTCCTGCTGGAGCACCCGGAGCTGTCGGGTCCGGTGAACCTGGCGGCCCCGCACCCGCTGACGCAGGCCGAGACGATGCGGGTGCTGCGCCGGGCGTGGGGGCGCCCGGTCGGGCTGCCGGCGAGCCGGTGGATGGCGCGCGCCGGGGCGCTGGCGCTGCGCACCGACGCCGAGCTGCTGCTGAAGAGCCGGCGGGTGGTGCCCGGCCGGCTGCTGGGGGCGGGGTTCGCCTTCGCCCACCCGACGTGGCCGGACGCGGCGGCGGACCTGGTGGCCCGCCGCCGCGCGCTGCCCCGCCCCTGACGCCCCGCGCTCAGAGCACCGAGCGGTAGACCTCCAGGGTCCGCTCGGCGATGGCGTCCCAGGAGAACCGCTCGACGGCGCGGGTGCGCCCGGCCGCGCCGAACGCGCGGGCGCGGTCGGGGTCGGAGACGGCCCGGGTGAGCGTGGCGGCCAGGTCGGCGACGAACCGGTCGGGGTCGACGGGGGCACCGGTGCCGTCGGTGACCTGCTCGATGGGCACCAGCCAGCCGGTGACGCCGTCGTCGACGACCTCGGGGATCCCGCCGGTCGCGGTGCCCACGACCGCTGCGCCGCAGGCCATCGCCTCCAGGTTGACGATGCCCAGGGGTTCGTACACCGACGGGCACACGAACACCGTCGCCTGGGACAGGTGCTCCAGCAGCTCCGCGCGCGAGAGGTGGCGCTGCAGCCACACGACGCCCTCGCGGGTGCGCTGCAGCTCCTGCACGAGCCCGGCGACCTCGGCGGCGATCTCGGGGGTGTCCGGCGCCCCGGCGCACAGGACGAGCTGGACCTCCGGCGGCAGCTGGGCGGCGGCGCGCAGCAGGTGCGGCAGGCCCTTCTGCCGGGTGATGCGCCCGACGAAGACGACGCTGGGCCGGTCGGGGTCGACCCCGTTGGCGCGCACCAGGTCCCGGCCCTCGACGCGCTCCCACCGCGCGGCGTCGATGCCGTTGTGCACGACGTGGACGCGCTCGGGGTCCAGCGCCGGGTAGGAGCGCAGGATGTCCGCGCGCATCCCGGCGCTGACGGCCACGACCGCGGCCGCGGCCTCGAAGGCGGTGCGCTCGGCCCAGGAGGAGACCCGGTAGCCGCCGCCGAGCTGCTCGGCCTTCCACGGCCGCAGCGGTTCCAGGCTGTGGGCGGTCACCACGTGCGGGACGCCGTGCAGCAGGGAGGCCAGGTGCCCGGCCAGGTTCGCGTACCAGGTGTGGGAGTGCACCAGGTCCGCCCCGGCGGCGCCGTCGGCCATCGCCAGGTCCACCCCCAGGGTGCGCAGCGCCGCGTTCGCCCCGGCGAGGGTGCCCGGTTCGGGGTAGGCGGTGGCGTCCGGTTCGGTGCGCTCGGCCCCGAAGCAGCGCACCTGCACCTGCGGGCCGGCCGGCACGGCGCGCAAGGCCTTGACCAGTTCCTCCACGTGCACGCCCGCCCCGCCGTAGATCTCCGGCGGGTACTCCTTGGTGAGCAGGTCGACACGCATGGCACGTCCTTCCGGAACCGACGCCGCAGAACCGTTCCGGGCGTCGTGGTGGGTCACCTGATGGGCAAGCCAGGGTACTGGGCCCTAGTCTGCCCCTCGTGGCCACACCGAACGTCCTCGCAATCGTCCTCGCCGGCGGGGAGGGCAAGCGGCTCATGCCACTGACCGCCGACCGGGCCAAACCGGCCGTCCCCTTCGGCGGCACCTACCGGCTCATCGACTTCGCCCTGTCCAACCTCGTCAACGCCGCCTACCGCAAGATCGTGGTGCTGACCCAGTACAAGTCGCACTCCCTGGACCGGCACATCTCCCAGAACTGGCGGATGTCGAACCTCTTCGGGTCCTACATCGCCTCGGTCCCGGCCCAGCAGCGCGTGGGCCAGCGCTGGTACCTCGGCTCGGCCGACGCCATCTACCAGTCGCTGAACCTCATCGCCGACGAGCGCCCCGACATCGTCGTCGTCGTCGGCGCCGACCACGTGTACCGCATGGACTTCTCCCAGATGGTCGAGGCCCACGTGGCCTCCGGTTCCCCGTGCACCGTGGCCGCGATCCGCCAGCCCATCTCCCTGGCCGACCAGTTCGGGGTCATCCAGACCGAGCACGGCTCCTCGCGCATCGCGCAGTTCCTGGAGAAACCCAAGGACCCGCAGGGCCTGCAGGACTCCCCGCACGAGGTCCTGGCCTCGATGGGCAACTACGTCTTCGACGCCGACGCCCTCGTCGACGCCGTGACCCGCGACGCCGAGCGGGAGGACTCCCAGCACGACATGGGCGGGGACATCGTCCCCGACTTCGTCGGCCGGGGCCTGGCCTCGGTGTACGACTTCAAGGACAACGAGGTCCCCGGGGCCACCGACCGCGACCGCGCCTACTGGCGCGACGTGGGAACGCTGGACGCCTACTTCGAGGCGCAGATGGACCTCATCTCGGTCCTGCCGGTGTTCAACCTCTACAACTACGAGTGGCCCATCGTGGCCGCCCAGGACTTCTACCCGCCGGCGAAGTTCGTCCACGGCTGGCAGGGCACCTACGGGCACGCGGTGAACTCCATCGTCTCCCAGGGCACCGTCGTCTCCGGTGCGCTGGTGGAGAAGTCGGTCGTCTCCCCCAACGTGCGCCTGGACTCCTGGGCCCACGTGTCCGAGTCCGTCCTCATGGACGGCGTCACCGTCGGGCGGCACGCCGTGGTCCAGCGCGCCATCGTCGACAAGTTCGTCACCATCCCCGACGACGCCCGCATCGGGGTCGACCCCGAGGAGGACCGCGCCCGGGGTTTCCACGTCACCACCTCGGGCATCACCGTCGTCGGGAAGGGACAGACCATCTCGTGAACACCACCGCCGCACAGGACTCAGCGCAGACCCCCGCGGGCCGGGCGGACGAGCGCCCCGCGCGCATCGGCGTCCAGCTCCAGCCCCAGCACGCCCCGTACCCCGCGATCCGCGCCGCCGCGGCGCGGGTGGAGGAGATGGGCGCCGACGTCGCGTTCAACTGGGACCACTTCTACCCGCTGTCCGGTGAACCCGAGGGCCTGCACTTCGAGTGCTGGACGATGCTCGCCGCCTGGGCCGAGGCCACCAGCCGCATCGAGATCGGCGCGCTGGTCTCGTGCAACTCCTACCGCAACCCCGAACTCCTCGCCGACATGGCCCGCACCGTCGACCACGTCTCCGCCCACGGCAGCGTCGAGGCCCCGGGGACGGGTCGCCTCGTCCTGGGGATCGGCTCGGGCTGGTTCCAGAAGGACTACGACGAGTACGGCTACGAGTTCGGCACCGCCGGCGGCCGCCTGGACAAGCTGCGCGACGACCTGCCCCGCATCCAGGCCCGCCTGGGCAAGCTCAACCCCGCGCCCACCCGGAAGATCCCCGTCCTCATCGGCGGCGGCGGGGAGAAGAAGACGCTGCGCCTGGTCGCCCGGCACGCCGACATCTGGCACACCTTCGGCGACGTGGAGACCTTCACCCGCAAGTCCGCGGTCCTGGACGAACGCTGCGCCGAGATCGGCCGCGACCCGCACCAGATCGAGCGGTCGGTGGGCGTGGACAGCGTCGAGGGCGCCCAGGCGCTGTTCGACGCCGGCGCGCGCCTGTTCACCCTCGGGATCGACGGGCCCGACTACGACACCGCGCTCCTGGCCGACCTCCTGGCCTGGCGCGACCGCACGAACGGCTGACCCCCGGCGCACCCCGGCCGCACCCGGAACCCTCCCGGTAGGGTTCCGGGCGTGCCCACCCCAGCCCCGGACACCACCTCGGACCGAGTTCTCCTCACCGTCACCGGGCCGGACCGCCCGGGGGTGACCTCGGCGCTGTTCGCGGCCCTGGAACCCACCGGCGCCCAGGTCCTGGACGTCGAGCAGGTCGTCGTCGGCGGGGTCCTGACCCTCTCGGTGCTCACGACGCACGCCGGCGCCGTGCGCGCCACGGTCGCCGGCCTGGACCTGGAGGGTCTGGAGATCGGCGCCACCGCACCGCGCGAACCCGTCGCCGACCGGCCCCGCCGGCTGCACGTGACGCTGCTGGGGGCGCCCCTGCGCCCGGCGGCGGTGGCGCGGGTGACGACGGTGCTGGCCGCCGCCGGGGCCAACGTCGACCGCATCCGGCGGATGTCGGCCGAACCGGTCACCAGCGTCGAGCTCGACGTGTCCACCCACGGCAGCCCCGCCGACGTCCTGGCCCTGCGCCGCACCCTGGCCGTGGAGGCCGGCCGGCACGGCCTGGACGCCGCCGTCTCCCCCGCCGGGCTGGCCCGGATGGGCCGGCGCCTGGTCGTCATGGACGTCGACTCCACCCTCATCCGCCAGGAGGTCATCGAGCTGCTGGCCGCCCACGCCGGCCGCGAGGCCGAGGTGGCCGCGGTCACCGAACGGGCCATGCGCGGGGAGCTGGACTTCGCCGCCTCCCTGCGCGAGCGCGTCGCCTGCCTGGAGGGCCTGGACGTCTCGGTCGTGCAGGAGGTGCGGGCGGCGGTCGAGCTGACCCCCGGCGCGCGGACGCTGTGCCGCACGCTGCACCGGCTGGGGTTCACCCTGGCCCTGGTCTCCGGCGGGTTCACCGAGGTCGTCGGCCCCCTCGCCGCCGAGCTGGGCATCGGGCACGTGCGGGCCAACCGGTTGCAGGTCGTCCACGGCCGCTTCACCGGCCGCGTCCTGGGCCCGGTGGTCGACCGGGCGGCCAAGGCCACGGCCCTGCGGGAGTTCGCCGCCGCCGAGGGCCTGCCGCTGCACCGCACCGTGGCCATCGGCGACGGCGCCAACGACCTGGACATGATCGGCGCCGCCGGTCTGGGGATCGCCTTCAACGCCAAACCGGTCGTGCGCGAGCAGGCCGACGCCGCGCTCAACGTGCCCTACCTCGACGCGGTCCTGCCGCTGCTGGGCATCACCCGCGAGGACGTCGAGGACGCCGACCTGGCCGAGCAGGCCCTCGGCCTGGACTGAACGCGGGACCCGGGGCTGAGCGGTCCGGGACCGAGCGGGCTCAGCCGCGGTCCAGCGCCCACGTCGACAGCAGCGCCAGCGCGGCGATGAACACGATCATCACCGCCCCGAGCACGGCCAGCTTCCGGCCCCCGGAGGGCCCACCGGCAGGCCCACCGGAAGGGTCGGGCACTAGTGCCCCATCCCCAGGCCGCCGTCGACGGGCAGCACGGCCCCGTTGACGTACCCGGCGTCGGCCAGGAACAGCGCGGCCCGGGCGACGTCGGCGGCCTCGCCGAACCGGCCGGCGGGGATCTGCCCCTTGTACTGCGCCTGCGTGGCCTCCGGCAGCTCACGGGTCATGTCGGTGTCGATGAACCCCGGGGCGATGACGTTGGCGGTGATGCCGCGCCCGCCGAGCTCGCGGGCGATGGAACGGGCCAGCCCGACCATCCCGGACTTGCTGGCCGCGTAGTTGGTCTGCCCCGGGGAGCCGTACATCCCCACCACGCTGGACATGAAGATGATCCGCCCGCGCTTGGCGCGGACCATGCCGCGCACCGCCCGGCGCGCCACCCGCCAGGCCCCGGCCAGGTTGGCGTCCAGCACGGAGTCGAACTCCTCGTCGCTCATGCGCATGAGCAGCTGGTCGCGGTTGGTGCCGGCGTTGGCGACCAGCACCTCCACCGGGCCCTGCTCGGCCTCCACGGCCGCGAACGCCGCGTCCAGCGACGCCGGGTCGGTCACGTCGGCGCGCACGCCGAACAGGCCCGCGGGCGGCTCACCGGAGCGGTGGGTCACCGCCACCGCGTCCCCGGCGGCGGCGAAGGCCTGCGCGACGGCCAGGCCGATGCCGCGGTTGCCGCCGGTCACCAGGACGCTGCGGGCGGGCCGGGCGGCGGGGGTGCCGGTCGGGCCGGTGGGGTCGCTCGTGGTGGTCACGGCGGGGAACGTAACGCATCCCACGCCCGCTCCGGTGGGCGGCCCACGGGGCCGGGCGTACCGTTGAACGGTGCACGACCAGCGCAGTCACCAGGCACACCCCTCCCCCTCCGGCCGGCCGGGCCAGCCACGGCCCGAGGAGACGTTCCGCATCACCGCGGCCCCCACCTCGCACACCGACGACCTCGGCGTGCGCTACCGCAAGTACGTCGTGTCGATGCTCATCCGCACCGCGTGCTTCCTGTGCTTCGCCTTCATCGACCACTGGAGCCGGTGGCTGTTCATCGCCGGGGCGGTGTTCCTGCCCTACGTCGCCGTGGTGCTGGCCAACGCCGGGCGCGAGTCGCGCGGCCCGGCCCCGGAATCCTTCGACCTGACCCCCCAGGCCCCGCGCGAACCGCAGGACCTGCCGGTGCTGGAGGCGAGGATCACCCACGTGTGGTCCCCCAGCGACCCCGGTCCCTCCGGCCCGCAGCAACGCCCCGGTGTCTGAGGGTCACCGGGTGGGTGCGGGCGGGTCGTCGGCGGCCGGTCACCGGCCCGGTGGGTGCCGTTCACGGGTTGGACAGCCGCGGTCGCGGTGCCAGACTGACGCGGTGGAACCTCGCGTGGAACCCCGGGGAACGTCCTGGTCGGCGCCGACGTCCCCGCACGAGCCACCCTCGGACCCGGTGTGCAGCGCCCGCGGGTGCACGCACCCGGCCGACTTCGGCCTGCTGTGGAACAACCCCAGCCTGCACACCCCCGAGCGGCGCAAGACGTGGCTGGCGTGCGGGGACCACCGCGAGCACCTCGCGCAGTTCCTGGGCACGCGGGGTTTCCTGCGCGAGGTCGTCGCAGTGGCACAGTTGAGGGCGTGAGCGGACCAGCGGCACGCACGGACCGGCCACCGGCCCTGGGCCTGCTGCGACTGCTGCGCGAACCGCGGTGGCTGCGGGGACTGGCCCTGGCCGTCCTGGTCGCCCTCGTGTGCTGCGCCCTGGGCCGCTGGCAGTGGCACCGCCGCGAGGAGCGCCTGGCCACCAACGCCCCCCTGGTGCAGAACTACGACCGCGAGCCCGCCCCCGTCGAGGCGGTGCTGCCCGCCGGGACACCGGTGCCGGACGCGGCGGTCTGGACCCCGGTGCGCGTCACCGGCACCTACGACGCCGAGGCCACCGTCCTGGTCCGCAACCGCCCCCGCGAGGAGCAGTTCGGCTACGAGGTCCTGGTCCCCCTGGTCCGCGACGACGGCACGGCGCTGCTCGTCGACCGCGGCTGGGTGCCGGCCGGTACCGCCTCCGCCGAGCGTCCCGACACCGTGCCGACCCCGCCGCAGGGCCCGGTCACGGTCGTGGCCCGGCTGCGGCAGTGGGAGGACGACAAGCGCGGTCGCGTCCCGGCCGGGCAGGTGACCTCCATCGCCCGCGACAGCGTCACCGCCGCCGTGGACGGGGCCGCCGGCGGGGCGGGGCAGGATCCCCCCGTCGATCCCCCCGTCGATGCCCCCGTCCTGCTCGACGGGTACGCCCTGCTGGCCTCGGAGACGCCCCTGGAGGCCGGGAGCCCTACCCCGGACCGGACCCCGCTGGCGGCGCCGCGGCCCGCCGTCGACGAGGGACCGCACCTGGCCTACACCGTGCAGTGGTTCGGCTTCGCCCTCACCGCGCTCGTCGTGTGGGGGGTCGCCGGGCGGCGGGAACTGCAGGCGCGCGCCGAGGGAGAGGTGCCCGGGCCGCAGGAGGAGGCGGCCGGGGCACCGGACGAGACGGTGGACGAGACGGTGGACGAGAGGGCGGACGAGAGGGCGGACGAGAGGGCGGACGGTGGCCGGGCCGGGGGGACCCCGGAAGCTGCGGCGGGGGCGGTCGCACCGGCCCGCACCCCGGTCCCGCGGCGCCGGCGGCGGCGCGAGGGGCTGGACGAGGCCGCCGAGGACGCCGAGCTGGACGCCGGGTTCGACGCCGGGCTGGACGCCCGGGTCGAGCATCGCTGAGCCCGGCCGGAGGGCCGCCAACCCGCCCCAGATTCGCCCGTTCGGGTGTACGGGATCATGCTGTGTGTCTCATCGGGCACTCTGCGCAACAATGGGCACATGGACTTGGGCCTCACTGACCGCGTGTACATCGTCTCCGGTGCGTCCACCGGTCTGGGCCTGGCCTGCGCACGGGTGATCGCCGACGAGGGGGGCCTGCTCGTGCTGCACGCCGCCGACGAGGAGGAACTGGCCGCGGTGGCGCCCAGCATCGGCGAGCCCGCCCGGATGCTGCTGGTGCCCGGGGACATCTCTGACCCCGGCACCGAGACCCGCCTGGTGGCCGCCGCCAACGCCCGGTTCGGGCGCCTGGACGGGGCCGTCGTCTCCTGTGGCGCCCCGCCCACCTCCAGCGTCCTGGAGGCCGCCGACGGCGCCTGGCGCGAGGCGTTCGAGACCAGCCTGCTGGGGCCGCTGCGACTGGCCCGCTCGGTCGGCAAGGCCGCCACCGGTGAGGGCGCCTCGATGGTCCTGCTGCTGTCGAGCACCGCGCGCAGCCCCGTGACCGACGCCGGGGTCGCCAACGGCCTGCGCCCGGGGCTGGCGATGGCCGCCAAGGCCCTGGCCGACGAGCTCGGCCCGCGCGGGGTGCGCATCAACAACCTGCTCGCCGGGCACGTCGACGCCAGCTCCCCGCTGGAGTTCGAGGACCCCGCCGACCTCGCCGGGGACCTGCTGGACACCATCCCGCTGCGCCGGGCCGGCCTGCCCGACGAGTTCGCCCGGGCGGCGGTCTTCCTGCTGTCCCCGGCCGCCAGCTACATCACCGGGGCCTCCCTGCTCGTCGACGGCGGGACTGACCGGTCCCTGTGAGCAAGGACCGGCCCGGGTGGGCCGGGACGCGCCGCGGCGCCGGGCCAGGCCCGGCGCCGCGGCACCCTCAGGCCTGGCGCGCCCGCCCGCGCGTCGCGCCGCCCCGGCTGCGCAGGGTGACGTCGTTCTCGCTGAGCAGGCGGTGGACGAACCCGTAGGACCGTCCCGTCTCCTCCGCCAGGGCCCGGATGCTCTTGCCCTCCGCGTACCCCTTGGACAGCTCACCGGCGAGCTGTTCGCGCTCCGACCCGCTCAACCGGGTGCCGCGCTTGATCGTCTCGGCCACCTCGACCTCCTCCCGTGTCCCCACGTCGTCGCCGACCCCAGACCCCTCCATGGTCACCACTGGGGGCCGTCCTGGCCAGTCGAAGTCGTGTCGGTCCACCCCCGCGCCGCCCCGCTCACCAGCGGGAACGTTTCAACGGGCCCCACGGGCACCGCTCAGGCGAGGGCGACCAGCTCGGCGTAGCCGGCGTTCCACAGGTCCTCCACGCCGTCGGGCAGCAGCACGACCCGTTCGGGCCCCAGGGCCTCCACGGCCCCCTCGTCGTGCGTGACGAGCACGACCGCGCCCTCGTAGTGCTTCAGGGCGTCGAGGATCTCCGCGCGCGAGGCCGGGTCGAGGTTGTTCGTCGGCTCGTCCAGCAGCAGGACGTTGGCGCTGGAGACGACGAGGGTGGCCAGCGCCAGCCGCGTCTTCTCCCCACCCGAGAGCACCCCGGCCGGTTTGTCGACGTCGTCGCCGGAGAACAGGAACGAGCCCAGCACCGTCCGGACGCGGGTGTCGTCCAGGTCCGGGGAGGCCGAGCGCATGTTCTCCAGGACCGTGCGGTCGTGGTCCAGCGTCTCGTGCTCCTGGGCGTAGTAGCCGACCTTCAGCCCGTGCCCGGCCACGATCTGCCCGGTGTCGGGGTCCTCCACCCCGCCGAGCATCCGCAGCAGCGTCGTCTTGCCGGCCCCGTTCAGGCCCAGGATGACCACGCGGCTGCCGCGGTCGATGGCCAGGTCCACGGAGGTGAAGATCTCCAGCGACCCGTAGGACTTGCTCAGCCCCTCGGCCGTCAGGGGCGTCTTGCCGCAGGGGGCGGGCTTGGGGAAGCGCAGCTTGGCGACCTTGTCCTGCACGCGCACGTCCTCCAGGCCGTCCAGCAGGCGCTCGGCGCGCTTGGCCATGTTCTGCGCCGCGACGGCCTTGGTGGCCTTGGCCCCCATCTTCGCCGCCTGCGCCAGCAGCGTGCCGGCCTTCTTCTCGGCGTTGGCGCGCTCGCGCTGGCGGCGCTTCTCGTCGGTCTCGCGCGATTTGAGGTAGTTCTTCCAGCCGACGTTGTACAGGTCGATCGTGGCGCGGTTGGCGTCGAGGTGGAAGACGCGGTTGACCACGACCTCCAGCAGCTCCACGTCGTGGCTGATGACGATGAGACCGCCGGCGTAGTTCTTCAGGTGCTCGCGCAGCCAGGTGATGGAGTCGGCGTCCAGGTGGTTCGTCGGCTCGTCCAGCAGCAGCGTCTCGCTGGCGGAGAACAGGATGCGGGCCAGCTCCACGCGCCGGCGCTGACCGCCGGAGAGGGTCTTGAGCTGCTGGGTCAGGATGCGCTCGGGCAGGTTGAGGTTGGCGCAGATGCGGGCCGCCTCGCTCTCGGCGGTGTACCCGCCCAGCGCCACGAACCGCGCGTCGAGCTTGGTGTAGCGGTCCATCGCCTTGTCCCGGACCTTCGGGTCCTCGCTGGCCATGTCGGCCTCGGCCCGGCGCAGCTTGGTCACCACGGCGTCCAGGCCGCGGGCGGCCAGGATGCGGTCGCGGGCCAGCATCTCGGGGTCCCCGGCGCGCGGGTCCTGCGGCAGGTAGCCGATCTCCCCCGAACGGGTCACCGTCCCGGAGGCGGGCTGGCCCTCCCCGGCGAGGACCTTGGTCAGCGTGGTCTTGCCCGCCCCGTTGCGGCCGACCAGGCCGATGCGGTCGCCCGCGGCGACCCGGAAGTTCACCCCCTCCATGAGGAGACGCGCTCCTGCTCGGAGTTCGATGTCGGTGGCGACGATCACGGGGGCAGCTCACAGGGGCTCGGGGCGGGCAGGGGTGGGGTCAGTCTACGAGCCGGCCGGCCGCGGGCGGGCACGGCGAAGGCCCCCGGACGCGGGTCCGGGGGCCTTCGGGGGTGCTCAGACGTTGAAGCCGAGCGCGCGCAGCTGCTCGCGCCCGTCGTCGGTGATCTTCTCTGGACCCCACGGCGGCATCCACACCCAGTTGATGCGGTGGTCGGCCACGACGTCGGTGAGGGCCTGGGCGGTCTGGTCCTCGATGACGTCGGTCAGCGGGCACGCCGCGCTGGTCAGCGTCATGTCGATCGTCGCGACGTTGTCGTCGGTGACCGTCAGCCCGTAGATGAGACCGAGGTCGACGACGTTGATCCCCAGCTCGGGGTCGACGACGTCCTTGAGGGCCTCCTCCACGTCGGCCAGGGCCGCCGGGGTCGGGCCGTTCGCAGCGCCGGTCGGCGCGGTGGTCTCGCTCACGGTGTCAGCCCTCCTCAGGCGGGGGTGAGGAACCGGTCGTACCCGGTCTCCTCCAGGGACTCGGCCAGCTCCGGGCCGCCCTGCTCGGCGACCTTGCCGTTCACGAACACGTGGACGAAGTCGGGCTTGATGTAGCGCAGGATGCGCGTGTAGTGCGTGATGAGCAGCACGCCCGGGGACACCGCGGACAGCGAGCGGTTCACGCCCTCGGAGACGATCTTCAGCGCGTCGACGTCCAGGCCGGAGTCGGTCTCGTCCAGGATCGCGAACTTGGGCTTGAGCAGTTCCATCTGCAGGATCTCGTGCCGCTTCTTCTCCCCGCCGGAGAAGTGCTCGTTGACGTTGCGCTCGGCGAAGGAGGAGTCCATGCGCAGGTCGTCCATCGCCTGCTTGACGTCCTTGACCCAGGTGCGCAGCTTCGGCGCCTCGCCGTCGATCGCGGTCTTGGCGGTCCGCAGGAAGTTCGACACGGTGACGCCGGGGACCTCGACCGGGTACTGCATGGCCAGGAACATGCCGGCGCGGGCGCGCTCGTCGACGCTCATCGCCAGGACGTCCTCACCGTCGAGGGTGACGGTGCCACCGGTGACGGTGTACTTGGGGTGCCCGGCGATGGAGTAGGCCAGCGTGGACTTGCCCGAGCCGTTGGGGCCCATGACGGCGTGGACCTCACCGGAGGCGATGGTCAGGTCGACCCCGCGCAGGATCTCCTTGACGGACCCGTCCGCCTCGTCGACCGTCACGTGCAGGTCGCGGATCTCCAGGGTGGACATTCAGTTCTCCTCAACGGGCTGGGCGGCGGGGGCGGCGGCGGTGGGGTCCTCGGCCAGCCGCGCCTCGATCGTGGTCATGAGTCGCTGCGACACCTCGGGGATGCCGATCTTGTCGACGATGCTGGCGAAGAACCCGCGCACGACCAGGCGGCGGGCCTCCTCCTCGCTGATGCCGCGCGACTGCAGGTAGAACAGCTGCTCGTCGTCGAAGCGGCCGGTGGCGCTGGCGTGACCGGCGCCGACGATCTCGCCGGTCTCGATCTCCAGGTTCGGCACCGAGTCCGCCCGCGCCCCGTCGGTCAGGACGAGGTTGCGGTTCAGCTCGTACGTCTCGGTGCCCTCGGCGCTGGCGCGGATGAGCACGTCGCCGATCCACACCGCGTGGGCGTCGGCGCCCTGCAGGGCGCCCTTGTACTCCACGTAGCTGGAGCAGTTCACGGCCGTGTGGTCGACGAACTGGCGGTGCTCGGAGTGCTGACCGGACCCGGCGAAGTAGACGCCGAGGGCGGTCGCGGACCCGCCGGGGGCGGCGTAGGCGAGGTTCGCCGAGACGCGCACGGCCTTGCCGCCCAGGGTGACGACGATGTGGCGCACCTGCGCGTCGCGGCCGGTGCGGACGTCGTGCTGACCGATGTGCAGCGCGTCCTCGTCCCACTCCTGCAGGCTGACGACGGTCAGGTCCGAGCCGTCCCCGGCGCGGACCTCGACGTTGCCGCGGTGGGCGCCGGACCCGACGTGGGAGAGCACGACGAGGGCCTTGGCGTGGTGCCCGGTCTCGATGACGAGGTGCCCCTCACTGGTGCGGCCCGCCTCGCCCCGGACGGTCACCAGGACCGGCTCGGTCAGCTCGGTCTCGGCGGGCACGCGCACGAGGTGCGCGACGTCGGTGGCGTTCCACGACGCGGCGGCGGCGCGGTCCCCGGGCACGAACGCGGTCCCGGCCCCGACCTCGGCCGGGGTGCCGGTGGTGTGCTCGACCCCGGCGGGCGCGGTGACCTCGACGGCGGCGGCGTTCCCGGCGGCGCGCTCGGCGACCTCGAACAGCGGCGCGAACTCCCGCAGCGGGGAGAACTTCCACTCCTCCTCCCGGCCGGTGGGGACCGGGAAGTCGGCCACGTCGAAGGACGTCGCGCGGGCCGCGCGCGAGGCCTCGGGCACGACCGGCCCGCCGTGGGTGTGGGCCCCGGAGGTGTCGACCGTGCCGGTGCGGGTGCCCGGCGCGGCGGCGGTGGTCTCTTCGTTGACCAGGGTCATCAGCCGACGGCCCCTTCCATCTGCAGCTCGATGAGGCGGTTCAGTTCCAGTGCGTACTCCATGGGCAGCTCCCGGGCGACGGGCTCGATGAACCCGCGCACGATCATCGCCATGGCCTCGTCCTCGGCCATGCCGCGGCTCATGAGGTAGAAGAGCTGGTCGTCGGAGACCTTCGAGACCGTGGCCTCGTGCCCCATGACGACGTCGTCCTCGCGGATGTCGTTGTAGGGGTAGGTGTCCGACCGGGAGATCGTGTCGACCAGCAGCGCGTCGCAGCGGACCGTGGAGGCGGAGTGGTGCGCGCCCTCCAGGACCTGGATCAGGCCGCGGTAGGACGTGCGGCCCCCGCCGCGGGCGATCGACTTGGAGACGATCGAGCTGGCGGTGTGCGGGGCGGCGTGCACCATCTTGGCGCCGGCGTCCTGGTGCTGGCCCTCACCGGCCATGGCGATGGACAGCGTCTCGCCCTTGGCGTGCTCGCCCATGAGGTAGACGGCCGGGTACTTCATCGTGACCTTGGAGCCGATGTTGCCGTCGATCCACTCCATGGTCGCGCCCTCGGCGGCCGTGGCGCGCTTGGTCACCAGGTTGTAGACGTTGTTCGACCAGTTCTGGATCGTCGTGTACCGCACGCGGGCGTTCTTCTTCACGACGATCTCCACGACCGCGGAGTGCAGCGAGTCGGACTGGTAGATCGGCGCGGTGCAGCCCTCGACGTAGTGCACGTAGGAGCCCTCGTCGGCGATGATGAGCGTGCGCTCGAACTGGCCCATGTTCTCGGTGTTGATCCGGAAGTAGGCCTGCAGCGGGATGTCGACGTGCACGCCCGGCGGCACGTAGATGAACGACCCGCCCGACCACACGGCGGTGTTCAGCGAGGCGAACTTGTTGTCCCCGACGGGGATGACGCTGCCGAAGTACTCCTTGAACAGCTCCTCGTGCTCGCGCAGGCCGGTGTCGGTGTCGACGAAGACGACGCCCTTCTCCTCCAGGTCCTCGCGGATCTGGTGGTAGACGACCTCGGACTCGTACTGGGCCGCGACGCCGGCGATGAGGCGCTGCTTCTCGGCCTCGGGGATGCCGAGCCGGTCGTAGGTGTTCTTGATGTCCTCGGGCAGCTCGTCCCAGCTGGTCGCCTGCTTCTCGGTCGACCGCACGAAGTACTTGATGTTGTCGAAGTCGATCCCGGTGAGGTCCGAACCCCAGTCCGGCATCGGCTTGCGGCCGAACATCCGCAGCGCCTTCAGGCGCAGCGCGAGCATCCACTCGGGTTCGCTCTTCTTCGCCGAGATGTCGCGCACGACGTCCTCGGACAGGCCGCGACGGGCCGACGCGCCGGCGGAGTCGGAGTCCGCCCAGCCGTACTGGTACTTGCCCAGGCCCTCGAGCTCGGGCGGGCCCGCGGTGGTCGGGGTCTCGGACACGGTGTCGGTCACAGTCGTCGTCCTTCCGTGGCGTGCTGGTCGTGGTGCTGGTCGTGGTGCTGGGGGGCGTGCGGGTGGTCGTGCGGGGGTTCGTGCGGGTGGAGAGCTTCGAGGGGGACGAACGTCGTGCAGACGTGGTCGCCGTGGGCGAGGGTCGCCAGGCGCTGGACCCGGGTGCCGAGGACGGTCTCGAAGGTCCGCCGCTCGGCCTCGCACAGCTGCGGGAAGGCCTCGGCGACCTTCTGGACGGGGCAGTGCCCCTGGCACAACTGGACGCCCTCGGCGGCTGTTCCCCGGGCCACCGGCCGCGAGCTCGCCGAGAACCCCTGGTCGGCCAGGGCCCGCACGAGGGCGTCGACCCGCTCGGGCAGCGAACCGTCCAGACCGGCCAGCGCCTCCTCCAGGCCGGCGAACCGGCGGCGGGCGAAGTCGGTGACGGCCTGCGGGCCCAGCGCCTCGGCCAGGTACTGCAGGGCCGTCAGCGCCAGCTCGTCGTACCCGGCGGGCAGGTCGTCGTGCCCGGCCGAGCCGATGACGTACTCCTTGGCGGGGCGGCCGCGGCCGCGGCGGGCCTCCGGGCGCGGTTCGCGCACCTGCAGGACCCCCTCGGCGACCATCGCGTCGAGGTGGCGGCGCACCGCCGGGCCGCTGAGGCCCAGGAGGTCGGCGAGGCGGGCGGCGGTGACGGGCCCGAGCTCGGCGACCGTGGTGCGCACGCGGGTACGGGTGCCCGCCTCCTCCGCGCCGGGGGTGGGCCCGGGGGTGGGCCCGGGGGTGGGCCCGGAGGTGGGCCCGGAGGTGGGCAGCGCCTCACCCACCGGGGCGGCGGGGCGTCCCGGTGAGGCTGTCCTCACCATTTCCACAACGTCCATGTTACCTAAATGCGCCGCGCGGCCGGAACCACCCCCGCCGGAGCGGTCGGCCGCGCTACTACCGCCCTCGTAGACTCACCCCTCGTGGCGCTCGGCTCCCCCTCCCCCGCGACGGCGACTGACGGTCGCGCGGCCGCGGCCGTCGAGGTCCGCGACCTGCGCAAGGCCTTCGGCGCCGGGCCCGCCGTCCTGGACGGGCTGTCCTTCACCGCCGCCCGCGGCCGGGTCACGGCACTGCTGGGCCCCAACGGGGCGGGCAAGACGACCACCGTCGCGATCTGCGAGGGGCTGCAGCGCGCCGACTCCGGTACGGTCCGGGTCCTGGGCCTGGACCCGGTCGCCGGCGCCGGCGCCCTGCGCCCGCGCGTGGGGGTCATGCTGCAGGACTCCGGGTTGCCCACCGGGGTCTCGGCCCGCGAGGCCCTGAGGCACGTGGCCGCCCTGCACACCGACCCCCTGGACCTGGGCGCGCTGTCGCAGCGGCTGGGCCTGACCTCCTTCGCCCGCACCCGGGTGCGGCGGCTGTCCGGCGGGCAGCGCCAGCGACTGGCGATGGCGTGCGCGCTCGTCGGCCGGCCCGAGCTGGTCTTCCTCGACGAGCCCAGCGCGGGCCTGGACCCGCAGGCGCGCCTGGCGGTCTGGGACGTCGTGCGCGAGGTGCGCGCGGCCGGGGTCGCCGTCGTGCTGACCACCCACCTCATGGAGGAGGCCGAGCGCCTGGCCGACGACGTCGTGGTCGTCGACCACGGCCGCGTCGTGGCCACGGGCACCCCCGCGGAGCTGACCGCCGGGCCCGCCTCGCTCACGTTCCGCTCCCGGCCCGGTCTGCCGACGCAGGACCTGGCCCGCGCCCTGCCCGTGGGGGCCGACGTCAGCGAGGCCGAGGCCGGCCGGTACGCCGTCACCGGCGTCGACGTCGACCCCCGGGTGGTGGCGACCGTGACGAGCTGGTGCGCCTCCCACGACGTCCTGGCCGAAGGCATCGGCCCGGTCCGCAAGACCCTCGAGGACGTCTTCCTCGACCTGACCGGGAGGACCCTGCGGTGAGCGCGCCCCTGACGAAGGACACCGACGCGGACGGCCCCGGCCGGCTCGACTTCACCCCCGGCGGGGCCGCGGCCCCCTTCGCCCGGCGCGTGCTGCGCCAGGCCCGCTTCGAGGCCACGATCGCGCTGCGCAACGGCGAGCAGCTGCTGCTGACGCTGCTGCTGCCGGCCCTGGTCCTCGTGGCCCTCACCCGGGTCACCTCCCTGGACCTGGGGGCCGGGGACCGGCCCGCGCTGGCCCTGGGCGGGGTGCTGGCCCTGGCCGTCGTGTCCACCGCCTTCACGGGCCAGGCCATCGCGACCGGCTTCGACCGCCGCAACGGGGTCCTGCGGCTGCTGGCGACCTCCCCGCTGGGCCGCGGCGGGCTGCTGGCCGGCAAGGTCCTGGCCGTGCTGGCCCTGGTCCTCGTGCAGGTCCTCGTGCTCGGCGCCCTGGCAGGCGCGCTGGGCTGGTCGCCCTCGGGCCGCCTGCTGCTCGCCGTCCCCGCCGTCCTGCTCGGCGTCGCGGCCTTCACCGCCCTGGGGCTGCTGCTGGCGGGCACCGTGCGGGCCGAGGGGACGCTGGCCGCGGCGAACTTCGTCTGGGTGCTGCTGCTGGCCGGCGGTGGTCTCGTGCTGCCCTCCCCCCTGGCCCCGGTGAGCGACGCGCTGCCCTCGGCCGCCCTGGGCACCGCGCTGCGCGAGGCCCTGGGCGCCGGCACGCTCGCGCTCGGACCGCTCCTCGTGCTGGCCCTGTGGGCCCTGGCCGGCGGCCTGGCCTGCGCGCGGTGGTTCCGCTGGGAGTGAGCGCACCGGTGCTGGGGCTGGCCGTGCTGGCCCTCGGGGTCCTCGTCGTGCTCGCCGCGGTCGTCCTGGCCCTCACCGGGCGCCGGCGCGCCCCGGCCACGATCGGCTGTGCGCTGGCCAGTGGGGCGCTGCTGGTGCTGTGGGTGGTCCTGACCGCCGGCGGCGCCGACGCCGGCGGGACGGTCTACTCCCGCAGCGCGTGGTGGGCCCTGGCCGTCCTCGCCGCGCTGGCCTCGCTGGCGCTCACCGTGCGCGACCGGCGGCGGTGAGCGGGGTGGCAGCCGTGGACGTGCGGCCCGCGACGGCGGGCGACCTGCCGGCGCTGGCGTGGCTGTGGCAGTGCTTCCGGCACGACCTCGCGGCGCTCACCGGCGCCCTGCCGTACGCCGACGGGCGCTACCAGACCGCCGGGATGCCCACGGCGCCGCAGGACGTCCACGGTGCCGTCCTGGCCTGGCGGCCCCACCCGCGCACGGGCCGGGACGCCCCGGTCGGGTTCGCGGTGGCCGAGGCGTCGTCCGGTGCCCACGAGCTCACCGCGCTGTGGGTCGCCGTCGGTGCCCGCCGCGACGGGGTGGGCCGGGCGCTGGCCGTGACCGTGCTGCGCTCGCGGCCGGGGCCGTGGCGCGTGGGGTTCCAGCACGCCAACGCGGGCGCGGGCACGTTCTGGCGGACCGTGGCCGGGGAGGTGTTCGGGCCCGGCCGCTGGCGCGAGGAGCGGGTGCCGGCCCCGCACGGCCCGGACGACCACCTGCTCCTCGGCCGCTGACGGGCCTCGGGAGGCGCCGGCGCGGCCCCCTCCTCGCCAGGGGGCCTCAGAAGGGCCAGGAGATCCGCAGGAACGGGTCGACGGCCACGGCCACCGACAGCAGCGTCAGGTACGTGATCGAGCCGTGGAAGACGCCCATGGGCGAGATGCGCCGCAGCTGCTCCAGCGTGCCCGCGTCCCGGCCGCCGGTCTCGCGCTCGAAGCGGGAGGCACGCCGGTGCAGGCCGATCGTCTGGCCGAGGAAGGCCAGCCCGAGGGCGAGGGCGGCCAGGCCGTAGACGACCCCGGCCCCGCCGAGCGGGACGAGCAGCAGCGAGCACAGGACCATCGCCACGGTGTAGGCGACGACCTGGCGCGAGACGGTCGTCGGCCTGGCCACGACCGGCAGCATGGGCACGCCCGCGTTGGCGTAGTCCTCGCGGTAGCGCACCGACAGCGGCCAGTAGTGCGGCGGGGTCCACAGGAAGATGACCCCGAACAGGACGAAGGGCGCCCAGCTCAGCGAGCCCGTCACGGCCGTCCAGCCGATGAGGACCTGCATGCACCCCGCGACCCCGCCCCAGACGATGTTCTGGGAGGTGCGGCGCTTGAGCAGCAGCGTGTACCCGACGACGTAGAGCAGGATCGCGCCCACGGCCAGGGCCGCCGACAGCACGTTGACGAACGCGACGAACAGGGCCGTGGAGGCCAGGCCGAGGACGGCGGCGAAGACGAGGGCCTGGTGCGGGCTGACCGCGCCGGTGACCAGCGGCCGGTTCTCGGTGCGCTTCATGAGGGCGTCGATGTCGCGGTCGAAGTAGCAGTTCAGCGTGTTCGCGCAGCCGGCGGCCAGCGCCCCGCCGACGAACGTCGTCAGCACCAGCCGCACCGGGGGCAGCCCGCCGGCGGCGAAGATCATCACGGGGATCGTCGTGATGAGCAGCAGCTCGATGATGCGCGGCTTGGTCAGGGCGACGTACGCCGCGACCCGGGGGAAGCGCGGGGGGCGCCCACCGCGACGCCGGCCCAGCAGGGTGGTCCGGGAGTGCGCGGGGGCGTCGGAGAGACGCGGGTCGGCGACGGTCACAGTGTCCTCAGGGCGAGGTGACGACGGGCAGCCCTGAGCTTACGCCTCTGCTACGCGCTGTCGTACCCGGGAGGGCGTCGCGGGCGCGTCACCGGCCCGTCGCCGGCCCGTCACGGCCGGCTGGCGGGCCCCGGACCCCTGCCAGGCTGCGCCCGAACCCCGTGCGAGTAGGCTCACCACAGGTGACGCGCTCCACACCGTCCCACGCGATGGTCACGGAGCGTCACTACAGAGAACGCCTCGGACACCGGACCAGAACAGCACGGTCCCGGCCGCGACGGAAGACGACAGAGCGGACCAACGGCCGGTCCCCCACCGCCATCCGGGCGCTGGGCGGTCAGCTGGTTCGCACGGGAGGAGACACGTGAGCCAGCCCCTCGAGTGGAGCGAACTCGACACGAAGGCGGTCGACATCGTCCGCGTCCTGGCCATGGACGCCGTGCAGCGCGCCGGCAACGGGCACCCGGGTACGGCCATGAGCCTGGCCCCGGTGGCCTACCTGCTGTTCCAGAAGATGCTGCGGCAGGACCCGGCCGACCCGGACTGGGTCGGCCGCGACCGGTTCGTGCTCTCCTGCGGGCACTCCAGCCTCACCCTCTACATCCAGCTGTACCTGGCCGGGTACGGCCTGGAGCTGGACGACCTCAAGGCGCTGCGCAAGTGGGGTTCGAAGACCCCCGGCCACCCCGAGCACGGGCACACCGCCGGTGTGGAGATGACCACCGGCCCCCTGGGCCAGGGCCTGTCCTCCGCGGTCGGGATGGCCATGGCCGCCCGCCGCGAGCGCGGCCTGTTCGACCCCGACGCCGCCCCCGGCACCAGCCCGTTCGACCACCACGTCTACGTGCTGGCCTCCGACGGGGACATCCAGGAGGGCGTGACCTCCGAGGCCTCGGCCATCGCCGGGGTCCAGGAGCTGGGCAACCTCGTCGTCATCTACGACGCGAACCACATCTCCATCGAGGACGACACGAACATCGCCCTGGGTGAGGACACCGGCAAGCGCTACGAGTCCTACGGCTGGCACGTCCAGACGATCGACTGGACCAACGGCGGCGAGGGCGAGTACACCGAGGACGTCGCCGGGCTGCACGCGGCGATCGAGGCCGCCAAGGCCGAGACGTCCAAGCCGTCCATGATCGTCCTGCGCACGATCATCGCCTACCCGGCGCCGAACGCCCAGAACACCGGCAAGTCGCACGGCTCGGCCCTGGGCACCGACGAGGTCAAGGCCACCAAGGAGCTGCTCGGGTTCGACCCCGAGGCCGACTTCGCGGTGGCCGACGACGTCATCGCCCACACCCGCGCCCTGCGCGAGCGGGCCAAGGACGAGCACGCCGCCTGGCAGCAGGACTTCGACGCCTGGCACGCCGGCGCCGGTGAGCGCGCCGAGCTGTTCGACCGCATGCGCACCCGCACCCTGCCCGCCGGCTGGGAGGACGCCCTGCCGGTGTTCGAGGCCGGGAAGTCCATCGCCACCCGCAAGGCCTCCGGCGAGGTGCTCAACGCCCTGGCCTCGACCCTGCCGGAGCTGTGGGGCGGGTCGGCCGACCTGGCCGAGTCCAACCTCACGTCGATGAAGGGCGAGCCGAGCTTCCTGCCGGAGAGCCGCACGACGAAGACGTGGGAGGGCAACCTCTACGGCCGCACCCTGCACTTCGGGATCCGCGAGCACGCCATGGGCGCCATCCTCAACGGGATCGCCCTGCACGGCGGCACCCGCCCCTACGGCGGCACGTTCCTCGTCTTCAGCGACTACATGCGCCCCGCGGTCCGCCTCGCGGCGATCATGCGCCTGCCGGTGACGTACGTGTGGACGCACGACTCCATCGGCCTGGGCGAGGACGGCCCGACCCACCAGCCGATCGAGCACCTCGCGGCGCTGCGCGCGATCCCGGGCCTGGACGTCGTCCGCCCCGGCGACGCCAACGAGACGGCGTGGGCCTGGCGCACGGTCCTGGGGCACACCGACCGCCCGGCCGGCCTGGCCCTGTCGCGCCAGAACCTGCCGACGTTCGACCGCTCCCAGGACGGCTGGGGCGAGGCCTCCGGCGTGGCCAAGGGCGCGTACACGCTCGTGGAGAGCTCGGCCGCGACCCCGCAGGTCATCCTCATCGGGACCGGGTCGGAGGTCCAGATCGCCGTGGCCGCCCGCGAGAAGCTCGAGGCGGAGGGCATCCCCACCCGCGTCGTGTCGATGCCGTGCCGCGAGTGGTTCATGGAGCAGGACCAGGCCTACCGCGACACCGTCCTGCTGCCGCAGGTCAAGGCCCGCGTCTCGGTCGAGGCCGCCCTGGCCTTCGGCTGGGAGGGCATCGTCGGTGACGCCGGTCGCTCGGTCTCCATCGAGCACTACGGCGCCTCGGCGGACTACCAGGACCTGTACCGCGAGTTCGGCCTGACCGACACCGCGGTCGTGACCGCGGCGAAGGAATCGCTCACCGGTCTGCAGTGAGCACCACCCGGGGGCCCGCACCGCGGGCCCCCGGGACCTCGTGCGGGCGCCGTCCCGGCGCCCACCCACCCCGTGGACGAAGGAACGGAGCACCCCGTGAACGACACCACCAGCACCAGCACCAACCTCGAAGCCCTGCGCCAGAACGGCGTCTCGGTCTGGCTGGACGACCTGTCCCGCGAGCTGACCGACGGCGGGGAGCTGCAGCGCCTCGTCGACCTCGGCGTCCTGGGCGTCACGTCCAACCCGACGATCTTCGCGACGGCCCTGTCCAAGGGCGACCGCTACACCGAGCAGGTCTCCGAGCTCGTCGCCGCCGGCGCCGACACCGAGAAGGCCGTCTTCGAGATCACCACCGAGGACGTCCGGCGCGCCTGCGACGTGCTCAAGCCGGTCTTCGACCGCACCGACGGCCTCGACGGCCGCGTCTCCCTCGAGGTCGACCCGCGCCTGGCCCGCGACACCGCCAAGACCGAGGAGTCGGCCCGCCAGCTCTGGACCGCGGTCGGTCGCGAGAACCTCTACATCAAGATCCCCGCGACGGTCGAGGGCCTGACCGCCATCACCACCGCGCTGTCGGAGGGCATCAGCGTCAACGTCACGCTGATCTTCTCCCTGGACCGCTACCGCGCCGTCATGCAGGCCTTCCTCACCGGTCTGGAGCAGGCCAAGGTCAACGGCCACGACCTCTCGACGATCGAGTCGGTGGCCTCCTTCTTCGTCTCCCGCGTCGACACCGAGATCGACAAGCGGCTCGAGGACGTCGGCGGCGAGCACGCCCAGGAGGCGCAGGGCCTGCGCTCCAAGGCGGGTCTGGCCAACGCGCGCCTGGCCTACCAGGCCTACGAGGAGGTCTTCTCCACCCCGCGCTGGCAGGTCCTCAAGGAGGCCGGGGCCCGTCCCCAGCGTCCGCTGTGGGCCTCGACCGGGGTGAAGGACCCGAACCTGCCCGACACCCTCTACGTGACCGGGCTCGTCGCGCCGAACACCGTCAACACCATGCCCGGCAAGACGCTGGACGCCACCGTCGACCACGCCGAGGTGACCGGCGACACGATCCGCGGCTCCTACGGGGAGTCCCAGGAGGTCCTGGACGCCCTGGAGCGCCTGGGGATCTCCTACACCGAGGTCGTCGACCAGCTCGAGACCGAGGGCCTGGACAAGTTCGCCGCGAGCTGGACCGAGCTGCTGCAGACCGTCACCGACGAGCTGGAGCGCGTGAAGACGCAGGCAGAGGCCCGGTGAGCCCCTCGCGGGTGACGCACGCGGAGAACCCGCTGCGCGATCCGCGGGACCGCAGGCTCCCGCGGATCGCCGGCCCGTGCGGCATGGTGATGTTCGGCGTCACCGGTGACCTGGCGCGCAAGAAGCTCATGCCGGCGATCTACGACCTGTCCAACCGGGGGCTGCTGCCCCCGGGGTTCGCGCTGACGGGTTTCGCGCGGCGCGACTGGGTCGACCAGGACTTCGGCAAGATCGTCTACGACTCGGTGCGCCAGCACGCCCGGACCCCGTTCCGGGAATCGGTGTGGGCCCAGCTCGCCGAGGGTTTCCGGTTCGTGCCCGGGGAGTTCGACGACGACGAGGCGTTCGACCAGCTCGCCACCACCGTCGCCGACCTCGACCGGGTCCGCGGGACCGGCGGGAACCACGCGTTCTACATGTCGATCCCGCCGCGGTTCTTCCCCGTCGTGGCCAAGCAGCTGGCCCGCAGCGGGTTGAGCGCCCAGCACGGGGACCAGTGGCGTCGCGTGGTCATCGAGAAACCCTTCGGGCACGACCTGAAGTCCGCGCGCGAGCTGAACGCCGTCGTGGAGGACGTCTTCCCCCCGGACTCGGTGTTCCGCATCGACCACTACCTGGGCAAGGAGACGGTCCAGAACATCCTGGCGCTGCGCTTCGCGAACCAGATGTTCGAGCCGCTGTGGAACGCCAACCACGTCGACCACGTGCAGATCACCATGGCCGAGGACATCGGCATCGGTGGCCGGGCGGGGTACTACGACGGCATCGGCGCGGCGCGCGACGTCATCCAGAACCACCTGCTGCAGCTGCTGGCCCTGACGGCGATGGAGGAACCGGTCTCCTTCGAGGCGGCCGACCTGCGCGCGGAGAAGGCCAAGGTCCTCTCGGCCGTGCGGCCCCTGAAGGACCTGAGCCGGTCCACCGCCCGCGGGCAGTACGCCGCGGGCTGGCAGGGCTCGGAGTTCGTCAAGGGCTTCCTCGACGAGGACGGCATCGCACCGGACTCCCGGACCGAGACGTACGCCGCCATCGAGCTGGAGATCGACACCCGCCGCTGGGCGGGCGTGCCGTTCTACCTGCGGGCCGGCAAGCGCCTGGGCCGGCGGGTGACCGAGATCGCCGTCGTCTTCAAGCGCGCCCCGCACCTGCCGTTCGAGCGCACCGCCACCGAGGAGCTCGGGCAGAACGCGCTCGTGGTGCGGGTCCAGCCCGACGAGGGCATCACCATGCGGTTCGGGTCCAAGGTCCCGGGCACCGCGATGGAGGTGCGGGACGTGACGATGGACTTCGGGTACGGGCACTCCTTCACCGAGTCCAGCCCCGAGGCGTACGAGCGGCTCATCCTCGACGTCCTGCTCGGGGACCCGCCGCTGTTCCCCCGGCACGAGGAGGTGGAGCTGTCGTGGAAGATCCTGGACCCCATCACCTCGTTCTGGGCCAAGAACGGCCGGCCCGAGCCGTACTCGTCGGGCACGTGGGGGCCGCCGTCGGCGGACGCCATGCTCGAACGCACCGGCCGGCAGTGGCGGCGACCGTGACCGGCACCGAGGAGGTCTCGCGATGATCATCGACCTGCCCAGCACGTCGACGAGCGCGATCAACAAGGCGCTCATCGACCTGCGCGACTCCGGCGGGGCCGTGGCCCTGGGCCGTGTCCTGACGCTCGTCGTCATCACCGACGACGCGCACGCCGAGGACGCCATCTCCGCGGCCAACGAGGCCAGCCGCGAGCACCCGTGCCGGGTGCTGGTGCTGGCCCGCGGCAACAAGCGCGGTGCGGCCCGGCTCGACGCGCAGATCCGCGTCGGCGGCGACGCCGGGGCCAGCGAGGTCATCGTGCTGCGCGCGTACGGCCCGCTGGTCGAGCACGGGGAGACCACCATCGTCTCGCTGCTGCTGCCCGACGCGCCGATCGTGGCCTACTGGCCCGGGGCGGCGCCGGAGGACCTGCGCGCCGACCCGATCGGGCGCATCGCCCAGCGCCGGATCACCGACTCCGCGGAGTCGCGCGACCCGGCCAAGGCGCTGGAGTCCCGCCGGGCGACGTACCGCGAGGGCGACACCGACCTGGCCTGGACGCGCCTGACGAACTGGCGCGCCCTGCTGGCCGCGGCGCTGGACCAGCCGCCGTACGAGCGGGTCACCTCCATCACGGTCGCCGGTGCCCCGGACAGCCCGAGCACCGAGCTGCTCGCCGCCTGGCTCGCGGCCAAGCTCAAGGCGCCGGTCGTGCGGGCCCGCACCCGCCGCGGCACCGGGGTCCAGAGCGTGCGCCTGGAACGCCCCTCCGGTGCGGTCGAGCTCATCCGGCCCGACGCGACCGTCGCCACGCTGACCCAGCCGGGTCAGCCGGACCGGCGGTTGTCGCTGGCCCGCCGCCAGGTCAAGGACTGCCTGACCGAGGAGCTGCGCCGGCTGGACCCCGACGAGGTCTACGGCGAGGTCCTGCGCGACGGCCTGCCCCAGGTGGGCAAGAAGGTCATGTCGGCCCGGGACGCCGAGCACGCCGGGAAGCTGTCCGGCAGCCGGCGCGCCGCGGCCCGCCAGGCGGCGGCCGAGGCGGCTTCGGCGGCGGTCTCGGAGCAGATGAAGGGCGCCCCGCCGGAGCAGGAACGCACCGACGGCTCCTCCCCCGTGGCCGGGGAGGCCCCGGAGTCCGAGAGCCCGCAGGTCCGCTCGGCCCGCACGCGCACCGCCGACGCCACCGACCGCGCGGAGGAGGCGGTCGCGGCGACGACCGGGTCGCGGACCGCGAAGAGGACCACGGCCACGAAGACGGCGACGAAGGCGGCGAAGAAGACCACCGCCACGAAGACCGCGGCGAAGAGCACCGGCTCGGGGTCCCGGTCGGCGCGTCCGGCGGTGGACCGGTGACCCGCGAGGGCACCTCCGTCGTCCGGTACGCCACCCCGGACCTGCTGGCCGCGGCCACCGCGGACCGCCTGCTGTCGGCCCTGGCCGACGCGCAGGCGGCCCGCGGCACCGCCCACGTCGCCCTGACCGGCGGCACGATCGGCGGCAGGACCCTGGCCGCGGTCGCCGCGGCCGCGACCCGGGACGCGGTGGACTGGCGCCGGGTGCACTTCTGGTGGTCCGACGAGCGGTTCCTGCCCACCGGCGACCCCGAGCGCAACGCCACGCAGGCCCAGGACGCGCTGCTCGACGCGCTGGACCTGGACCTGTCGACGGTCCACTACCCGCCGGCCACGGACGGTCCGGACGGGGACGACCTGGACGCGGCCGCCGCCCGGTACGCCGCGGAGCTGCTGCAGCACGGCGAGGGGGCGGAGGTCCCCGCCTTCGACGTCCTGCTGCTGGGCATGGGCCCGGACGGGCACGTCGCGTCCCTGTTCCCCGCTCACCCGGGGCTGGCGCGCGACGAGTCCAGCGTCGTGGGGATCCGCGAGTCCCCGAAGCCGCCGCCGCTGCGGGTCTCGTTCACCTTCGGGGCCATCGCCCGGGCCCGGCAGGTGTGGCTGGTGGCCGCCGGGGCGGAGAAGGCCGCCGCCGTCGCCCGGGGGGTCGCCGCCGGTGACGTGTCCGAGACACCGGCCGCCGGGGTGGCCGGGACCGAGCGGACCCTGTGGCTGATCGACGAGGCCGCGGCCGGCGACCTCTGAGGTCGGTCGTCCGGCACCGAGCACGACGAAGGCCCCCCGCGCGGTGTGCGGGGGGCCTTCGTCGTGCTCGGTGCGGGGGGGGCTCAGCGGATGAGACCGCGCGCCCGCAGCGAGTCCAGCGCCTCGTTGAGGATGGCCTCGCCGTCGGCGTCGGAGCGGCGCTCCTTCACGTAGGCGAGGTGCGTCTTGTAGGGCTCGTTCTTCGGCGGGGCCGGGGGGTTGGCCCGGTCGGTGCCGGCGGGGAAGCCGCAGCGCGGGCAGTCCCACGTCTCCGGCGGCTCGACCCCGGACTCCTCGGCGAAGCTGGGCTTGGTCTCGTGCCCGTTCGCGCACCAGTACGAGATGCGGACGCGGGGCGCGGTGTCGCCCCGTTCCGCCTCGCCCATGGGGCCGGCGCCGACCCTGCTGCCCCGGATGGCGTTGCCACCTGCCACGTCGGTCGTCTCCTCAGAACTCGTGGGTGAAGCGCTCGACCAGGCCGAGCAGCACGACGGTGGCGAACCAGACGCAACCGACCGTGATCGTGAAGCGGTTGAGGTTCCGCTCGGCCATGCTCGACCCCGACAGGCTCGTGGTGACGCCACCGCCGAACATGTCCGACAGGCCGCCCCCCTTGCCCTTGTGCAGCAGGATGAGCAGGGTCAGGAACAGGCTGGAGATCGCGAGGATCACCTGCAGCACGATGCGGAGGACGCTCACGCCGCTCAGCCTAGGCCATCACCGGCGGTGGTCAGGCCGGGTGATCGCGGAAGCGCACGATCGCGGCGAAGTCCCCCGCGTCGGTGCTGGCCCCGCCGACCAGGGCCCCGTCCACGTCGGGCTGCTGCATGATCGAGGCGATGTTGGCGGGCTTGACGCTGCCGCCGTACAGGACCCGCACCGCGTCGGCGCTCGCCTGGTCGAACTGCTCGGCCACGGCCGAGCGCAGCGCGGCGCACACCTCCTGGGCGTCCTGCGGCGTGGCGACCTCGCCGGTGCCGATGGCCCACACCGGCTCGTAGGCCAGCACGAGCCCGGCGACCTGCTCGGCGCTCAGGCCCGTCAGGGCCTGGGTGACCTGCCCGACGGTGTGCTCGACGTGCTGCTCGGCCTTGCGCACCTCCAGGGGCTCGCCGACGCAGACGATGGGGACGAGCCCACCGGCCAGCGCCCGGGCCGTCTTGGCCCGCACGACCGCGTCGTCCTCGCCGTGGTGCTGGCGGCGCTCGGAGTGACCCACGGCCACGTACGTGACGCCGAGCTTGGCGAGCTGGGCCGCCGACACCTCACCGGTGTAGGCGCCCGCCTCGTGCGCGGAGACGTCCTGGGCCCCGAGGCGGATGGACAGCTTGTCGCCCTCGATGAGCGTCTGCACGGTGCGCAGGCTCGGGTGCGAGGGCAGGACGGCCACCTCGACGGCCGAGTAGTCGTGCCGGGCGTCCTTGAGGGTCCAGTCGAGCTTCTGGACCAGCAGGGTGCCCTGCTGGTGGTCCAGGACCATCTTCCAGTTGCCGGCGATCAGCGGGGTGCGGGGCATGGGTGCGCCTTCCTGCGGGGTGTGGGCGGGGTCGCGGGGGTCAGTCGAGGACGTCGAGGCCGGGCAGCCGCTTGCCCTCGAGGTACTCCAGACTCGCCCCACCGCCGGTGGAGATGTGCCCGAACTGCTCGTCGGTGAAGCCGAGGGTGCGCACCGCGGCGGCCGAGTCGCCGCCGCCGACGACGCTGAACGCGCCGGTGGCGGCCTTCGCCTCGACGAGGGCCTGCGCCACGGCGCGGGTGCCGCCGGCGTAGGGCTCCATCTCGAACACGCCCATGGGCCCGTTCCAGAACACGGTGCGGGCGTCGGCCAGGGCGGCGGCGAAGGCCGCGGCGGAGTCGGGGCCGATGTCCAGGCCGAGGCGGTCGGCGGGGATGGCGTCGGCGGGGACGACCTGCGGGTCGGCGTCGGCGGCGAAGGCCGTGGCGGCGATCACGTCGGTGGGCAGGACGAGGTCGACGCCCTTGTCCTGCGCCGCCTGCACGTACCCGCGGACGCGGTCGAGCTGGTCGGCCTCGAGCAGGCTCTTGCCGACCTCGTGGCCGGTCGCGGCCAGGAAGGTGAAGACCATCCCGCCGCCCACGAGCAGGCGGTCGCCGGGGGCCAGCAGGGAGCCGAGGAGGTTGTCGATGACCCCGAGCTTGTCGGAGACCTTCGAACCGCCCAGGACGACGGCGTAGGGCCGCTCGGGCTCGCTCGTCAGGCGGCGCAGGACCTCGACCTCGGTCGCCACGAGACCGCCGGCGGCGTGCGGCAGGCGCAGCGCGACGTCGTAGACGCTGGCGTGCTTGCGGTGCACCGCGCCGAAGCCGTCGGAGACGTAGGCGTCGGCCAGGGCGGCGAGCTCGTCGGCGAACGCGCCGCGCTCGGCCTCGTCCTTGCTCGTCTCCCCGGCGTTGAAGCGGATGTTCTCCAGCAGCAGCAGCCGGCCCTCGCCCAGCGCCTCCACGGCGGCGCGGGACCGCTCCCCCACGGTCTCGGGGCAGAAGGCGACGTCGACGCCGTCCAGCAGCTCGGCGAGGCGCGCGTGCACGGGGGCCAGGGAGTACTTGGCCTCGGGGGCCCCCTTCGGGCGGCCCAGGTGGGCCGTGACGACCACGCGGGCCCCGGCCTCCAGGAGGCGCCGCAGCGTCGGCACCGAGGCGCGGATGCGCCCGTCGTCGGTGATGACGGACCGGTCCCCGGAGTGGTCCAGCGGGACGTTGAGGTCGCTGCGGACGAGGACCCGCTGGCCGGTGAGGCCGCCGAGCTGGGCCTGGAGGTCGTCGATGGTCTTCACGGACGTTCCCTTCTGCTGCTGTCCGGGTCCGCTGCCACCCGGGGTCGGACGGACGACGGCCCGGGCCCCGCGGTCGCGCGGGCACCCGGGCCGGAGTGTGTCAGAAGCTCAGAGGGAGGATCCCACCAGCGTGACGAGGTCGACGAGGCGGTTGGAGTAGCCCCACTCGTTGTCGTACCAGCCGACGACCTTGACCTGGTTGCCGTTGACCTTGGTCAGGCCCGAGTCGTAGATGCACGAGGCCGGGTCGGTGACGATGTCGGAGGAGACCAGCGGCTCGTCGGAGTACGTCAGGTACCCCTTCAGCGGGCCCTCGGCCGCGGCCTTGTACGCGGCGTCGACCTCCTCGGCGGTGACCTCGCGGCCCAGGGTGACCGTCAGGTCGGTGGCCGAGCCGGTCGGGACCGGCACCCGCAGCGCGTACCCGTCGAGCTTGCCCTTCAGCGTCGGCAGGACCAGGCCGATGGCCTTGGCGGCCCCGGTCGAGGTCGGCACGATGTTCAGGGCGGCGGCGCGGGCGCGGCGCAGGTCCTTGTGCGGGCCGTCCTGCAGGTTCTGGTCGGCGGTGTAGGCGTGCACGGTGGTCATGAGGCCGCGCTCGATGCCGAAGGCGTCGTCGAGGACCTTGGCCAGCGGGGCCAGGCAGTTCGTGGTGCAGGACGCGTTCGAGATGATCGAGTGCTGCGAGGCGTCGTAGTCGGAGTCGTTGACGCCCATGACGACGGTGACGTCGTTGTTGGTGGCCGGCGCGGAGACGACGACCTTCTTGGCCCCCGCGGCCAGGTGGGCCTTGGCCTTCTCGCCGTCGGTGAAGAAGCCGGTGGACTCCACGACGACGTCGACGCCCAGGTCGCCCCAGCCGAGGTTGGCGGGGTCGCGGTCGGCCAGGACCTTGATGGTCCGGGAGCCGACGACGATCGAGTCGCCCTCGACGCGGACGTCCTCGGACAGCTTGCCGAGGACCGAGTCGTGCTTGAGCAGGTGCGCCAGCGCCTTGGCGTCGGTGAGGTCGTTGACCGCCACGATCTCGACGTCCGCGCCCTGCGCGAGTGCGGCGCGGAAGAAGTTGCGGCCGATGCGGCCGAATCCGTTGATGCCGACCCGAGTGGTCATGCGCTCTCCATCCCTTGACGCACCCCGTGACCGGGCGGGCCGGGTGCGTCTCGTGCGTCCCGTACGTGATCAGTACTGGTGCTGACTCCCCCGCCGAGGGCCGGGGGACACCCGCCGCGGGCCCCGCGGCGTCGGCACGACCCTATGGCCTGCGTCACGTCCGCGCGGACCCGGGGTGGGTGGGCGGGGGTGCGGGGAGGGTGCGCGGGGCCTCAGGCGTCGAGCATGTCCGCGGTCAGACCGGACTCGGTCCCGGGCACACCGAGCTCGATGGCCTTCTTGTCGGCCATCCCCAGCAGCCGCCGGATCCGCCCGGCGATGGCGTCCTTGGTCATGGGCGGGTCGGCCAGCTGGCCCAGCTCCTCCAGGCTGGCCTGCTTGTGCTCCAGGCGCAGCCGGCCGGCCTGCAGCAGGTGGTCGGGGATGTCCTCCCCGAGCAGCTCCAGGGCGCGTTCGACGCGGGCACCGGCGGCGACCGCGGCCCGCGCCGAGCGGCGCAGGTTGGCGTCGTCGAAGTTGGCGAGGCGGTTGGCGGTGGCCCGCACCTCGCGGCGCATCCGCCGCTCCTCCCACGTCATCATCGCGTCGTGGGCGCCCAGGCGCGTCAGCAGCGCCGAGATGGCGTCCCCGTCGCGCAGCACGACCCGGTCCACCCCCCGCACCTCGCGGGCCTTGGCCGCCAGCTCCAGGCGGCGGGCCGCGCCCACGAGCGCCAGCGCCGCCTCCGGCCCCGGGCAGGTGACCTCCAGGGCGGCCGAGCGGCCGGGTTCGGTGAGCGAACCGCGGGCCAGGAAGGCCCCGCGCCAGGCGGCCTCGGCGATCTGGGTGGAGCTGGAGACGATGTGGGAGGGCAGCCCGCGCACGGGCCGGCCGCGGCCGTCGAGCAGGCCGGTCTGGCGGGCCAGGGACTCCCCGTCGCGGCCCACGCGCAGGACGTAGCGGGTGGCCCGGCGCAGCCCCCCGGCCTGCACGACGAGCAGGTCGCTGGGGTGGCCGAAGACGTCGGCGATGTCGCGCCGCAACCGCCGGGCGATGGAAGCGGAGTCCAGCTCGGCCTCGATGACGATGCGCCCGGAGACGATGTGCAGACCCCCGGCGAAGCGCAGCATGACCGACACCTCGGCCTTGCGGGCCGCCGTCGTCGTGACCGGCAACCGGCTCAGCTCGTCCTTGACCGCCGCCGTCATCGCCATGGCGCGTCCTCCCCGGGGTTCCTCGTCCAGCGTCCGTGTCCGTGTCCGTGTGCTCGTGCCGTGCTCGCTCGGGCGCACCGTCAGGTGCCTGCCGCGAAGACGTCACGGTAGGCCGCGGCGAGCCGCAGCGCGTCGTGCCGGGGGGTGCCGTCGCCGGCGGAGACCGTGCGCAGCACCACGTCCGCCCCCAGGGCGGCCGCGCTGGCGCGCAGGGCGGACTCGTCGGTGACGGCGACCGGGTCGGCCAGGACGGTGTCCACCCGCAGGCCCGGGGCGTGGGCGGCGAGGACCTCCAGGTGGGCCTCGGCGCTGAAGCCGTCGGTCTCCCCCGGCTGGGCCGCGAGGTTGAGGGTGACGCAGGTGCGCGCCGCGGTCCGCGTCAGCGCGTGCGCCAGCGCCGGGACCATGAGGTGCGGCAGGACGCTGGTGAACCAGGACCCCGGACCGAGCACGACCCAGTCGGCGGTGGCGACGGCCTCCACGACCTCGGGGGGTACCGGCGGGTCCGGCGGCAGCAGCCGGACGGTGGCGACCCGGCCGGTGGTGGAGGCGACGGCGACCTGGCCGCGCACCTCGGTGACCTGCCCGGGTGCTCCGGGGACGAGCCCGAGCACGTCGGCGACGATGTCGAGGGGGACGGCGGCCATGGGCAGCACCCGGCCGCGGGCGCCGAGCAGGCGGCCCACCCAGTCCAGGCCGGCGACCTCGTCGCCGAGCAGTTCCCACAGGGTCGCGATGAGCAGGTTGCCGGTGGCGTGCTGGTGCAGGGAGCCCTCGCTGGTGAAGCGGTGCTGCAGCACGTCGCGCCACGTGCGGCCCCACTCGGAGTCGTCGCACAGGGCCGACAGGGCCATCCGCAGGTCCCCCGGCGGCAGGCCGCCGAGCTCGCGGCGCAGCCGGCCCGAGGAGCCGCCGTCGTCGGCGACGGTGACGACGGCGGTGAGCCGGTCGGTGAGGTGGCGCAGGGCGGACAGCGAGGCGGCCAGGCCGTGGCCGCCGCCGAGGGCGACGACGGAGGGGGCGCGGGAGGCCCCCGCGGGGTGGGCGGCCGCGGCGGGGGCCGCCGCCACGGTGGGGACGAGGCCGGTGGGGAAGCTCGTCGAGGAGGGGTGGCCCGCACCGGGCAGCGGGCTCACTCCCGGCCCAGGTCGCGGTGCAGGACGCGGACGGGCACGCCGTCGCGGCGCAGGCGGGCGCCCAGCTCCTCGGCCATGGCCACGGAGCGGTGCTTGCCGCCGGTGCAGCCCACCGCGATGGTCGCGTAGCGCTTGTTCTCGCGCCGGTAGCCGTCGAAGACGGGGGCCAGCGCGGACTCGTAGCGGTCCAGGAAGGGGGTGGCGCCCTCGGCGCTCAGGACGAACCGGGACACGGGCTGGTCCTGGCCGGTGAGGGGGCGCAGCTCCGGTTCCCAGTGCGGGTTGGGGATGAACCGGACGTCGGCGACGTGCTCGGCGTCGGCGGGGGTGCCGTACTTGAACCCGAAGCTCATGACGGTCACGCGCAGGTCGTCGGCGCGCTCGGCCTCGAACAGGGAGGCGACCAGCGAGCCGAGCTGGTGGACGTTGAAGGAGCTGGAGTCGACGACGACGTCGGCGCGGGCGCGCAGCTCCCCGGTCAGGGCGCGTTCGCGGGCGATGCCGTCGACGATGCGGTCGTCGCCCTGCAGGGGGTGGGGGCGGCGGACGGACTCGAAGCGGCGGACGAGGACCTCGTCGGTGGCGTCGAGGAACAGCACCCGCGGGGAGACGTGGCGGGTGTCGAGGGAGGCGAGGGCGCCGGTGAGCTCGGCGAAGAAGCTGCGCCCGCGCACGTCGACGACGACGGCCAGCCGGGGGATCGCCTGCCCGGCGCGGGCGGCCAGCTCGGCGAGCGGTTCGAGCATCTGCGGGGGCAGGTTGTCCACGACGTACCAGCCCAGGTCCTCCAGGGCCTTGCCGGTCGTGGACCGGCCCGCCCCGGACATCCCGGTGATGATCAGCAGCTCCGGCCGCCGGGGGCGGGCGGGTGCGGTGCCCGTGGCGTCCCGCGCCTGCCGGTCCTCCGCGCCGTCCCCCGGGCCTGCGCCCCGCACCGTCTCCTGCACGCGCTCATCCTGTCACCCCGGGCGTGTCGGCCGCGACGAGGTGGGTACCCGCCGCGTTCGGGTGGTCACCTGCCGTGCTCTCCTCCCCCGGTCGTGGTGGGGGTCAGTCCAGGAGCTCACCCGTGGCCGTGTTCACGGCCGGTTCGGCCGCGGCGGCGCCCGCGAGCGCCGCGACGACGGCCCGGGCGGTCTTGACGCCCATGCCGGGGACGGCGGCGACCTCGTCCTCGGTGGCGGCGCGCAGCTTCTTGACGGAGCCGAAGTGCTTCAGCAGCGCGCTCCTGCGGGCCTGGCCGAGCCCGGGGACGCCGTCGAGGGCGGAGGTGGTCATGGCCTTGGACCGCTTGGCCCGGTGGTAGGTGATGGCGAAGCGGTGGGCCTCGTCGCGCACGCGCTGCAGGAGGAACAGG
Organism: Kineococcus halophytocola; assembly: GCF_041276425.1. Lineage (NCBI taxonomy): Bacteria > Bacillati > Actinomycetota > Actinomycetes > Kineosporiales > Kineosporiaceae > Kineococcus > Kineococcus halophytocola. Next base: position 122,680 of record NZ_JBGFTU010000002.1, read on the forward strand.
CCCTGGCTGGTGCGGGGCAGCACGACGGGGTGCTCCTCCCCCGGCAGCCAGACCTCCTCCAGGCGCTTGGCCAGGCCGCACAGGGCGACGTCGACGACGCCGACGTCGGCCAGGGCGCGGGCGGCGGCCTCGACCTGGGGCCGGCCGCCGTCGACGACGACGAGGTGGGGGGTGTAGGCGAACCGGCGGGGGCGGCCGGTGTCGGGGTCCAGGCCGGCCAGCACCTCCCCGCCGACCGCGCCGGAGGTCTCGACCTCCAGGCCGTCGGCGGTCTCGGTGATGCGGCCGTCCTGCGGCTGTCCCGGTTCGCCGTCCTGCTCGGTGCGCGCCCGGCGGAAGCGGCGCGAGAGGACCTCGCGCATGGCGCGGGTGTCGTCCAGGCCGCCCTCCTCACCGCGCACGGCGAAGCGGCGGTAGTCGCCCTTCTTGGGCAGGCCGTCCTCGAAGACGACCATGGAGGCCACGACGTTGGTCTCCTGGGTGTGGGAGACGTCGTAGCACTCGATGCGCAGGGGGGCCTCGTCCAGGCCGAGCGCCTCCTGCAGCTCCTGCAGGGCCAGGCTGCGGGTGGTCAGGTCCCCGCCGCGGCGGGTCTTGTGGAGGGCCAGGGCCTGGGTGGCGTTGCGGTGCACGGTCTCCATGAGGGCGCGCTTGTCCCCGCGCTGGGGCACGCGCAGGTCCACGCGGGACCCGCGCAGCTCGCTGAGCCAGTCCTCCACGTCGGCCTCGACGGTGGCGGGCAGTTCGGGGACGAGGACCTCGCGGGGGACGCCCTCGCCGGACTCCCCGCCGTAGACCTGCAGGAGGAGCTGCTCGACGAGGTCGGGGGTGGCGACGTCCTGGACCTTCTCGGAGATCCAGCCGCGCTGACCGCGGACGCGGCCGCCGCGGACGTGGAAGACCTGCACGGCGGCCTCGAGCTCGTCGTCGGCGATGGCGAAGACGTCGGCGTCGGTGGCGTCGGGCAGGACGACGGCGGACTTCTCCAGGGCCTTGGTCAGGGCGCCGAGGTCGTCGCGCAGCCGGGCGGCGCGCTCGTAGTCCATCTCGGCGGCGGCGGCCTGCATCTCCCGCTCGGCGCGGCGGACGAACCTGGCGGTGTTGCCGGCCATGAAGTCGCAGAAGTCCTGCGCGAGGTCCTTGTGGTCCTGCTCGGAGATCTTGCCGACGCACGGGGCCGAGCACTTGTCGATGTAGCCCAGCAGGCAGGGCCGGCCGACCTGGCCGGCGCGCTTGAACACCCCCGTGGAGCAGGTGCGCACGGGGAAGACGCGCAGCAGCAGGTCGACGGTCTCGCGGATGGCCCAGGCGTGGGTGTAGGGGCCGAAGTAGCGGGTGCCCTTGCGCTTGGCCCCGCGCATGACCTGCACCCGCGGGACCTGCTCGCCCATCGTGACGGCCAGGTAGGGGTAGGACTTGTCGTCGCGGTACTTGACGTTGAAGCGCGGGTCGTACTCCTTGATCCAGGAGTACTCCAGCTGCAGGGCCTCGACCTCGGTGGTCACGACGGTCCACTCGACGCTGGCGGCCGTGGTGACCATGGTCATGGTGCGCGGGTGCAGGGCGGACAGGTCCTGGAAGTAGTTCGACAGGCGCGCCCGCAGGTTCTTGGCCTTCCCGACGTAGATCACCCGGCCGTGCGGGTCGCGGAAGCGGTAGACCCCCGGTTCGAGCGGGATCTCCCCCGGCTTGGGGCGGTAGGTGGCAGGGTCGGGCACGGCATCGAGGGTAGGTCGCGGCTCCGACACGGGCCCGCCGCCCCTGACCCGCGACGCTGAGCGAGTGGGCAGACACGTTGTGCGACAACACGTGTGCGGGCGCACGACCTCCGTGGTCGGATCGTCGCGAACGGCTCCCCGGACCGGGTCCAGCGCCTACCGTCCGCCTGTGGCCACGCCGACGATCACCCCCGCCAGCACCCCCGCCAGCACCCCCGCGAGCACCCCCCTGCGCCCGGGGTCGTCCCGGGGGACGCCGCCCCGGCTCCGCCGGCCGCTGGGCTTCCCGGTGGGCGACGGTGCTCCCGGTCCCGTCGCGGTCGTCCTCGGCACCCGCCCGGAGGCCATCAAGCTCGCCGAGGTGGTCCGCCGCCTCGGCGCCGCGGGCCTGGTGGTCCACACCGGCCAGCACTACGACGCGACGATGTGGTCCGACGTCACGGCCCAGCTCGGGTTCGCCGCCGCGCCGCTGTCGCTGGGCGTCGGCGGGGGCCCGCGCGGCCGGCAGCTGGGCGGGGCCGTGGCGGCCCTGGACGCCACGTTCGCCGAGCACCGCCCCAGCGCCGTCGTCGTGCAGGGCGACACCACCGCGGCCCTGGCGGGGGCGCTGGCGGCCAACGCCGCCGAGCTGCCGCTCGTCCACGTCGAGGCGGGCCTGCGCAGCTTCGACCGGCGGATGCCCGAGGAGCACCACCGCGTCGTCATCGACCACCTCGCCGACCTGTGCTGCGCCCCGACGCCGACCGCCGTCGCCCACCTGCGGGCCGAGGGCGTCGCCGACGAACGCATCCTGCTGACGGGCAACACGGTCGTGGAGTCCGTCCACCACCTGCTGCCGGACGAGAGCGCCCAGGACGCGGTGCTCGCCCGGCTGGGACTGCCCGCGCAGTACCTGCTGCTGACGGTGCACCGCCCCGAGAACGCCGACCACCCCGACGTGCTGCGGCAGATCCTCACCGAGGTCGCCGGCCTCGTCACCGAGGGGCTGCCGGTGGTCTTCCCGGCCCACCCGCGCACCCTGGCCCGGTTGCACGGCCACGGGCTCAGCGACCTCCTCGACCGCCTCACGACAATCCCCCCGCAGCCCCCGGCCGAGTTCCTCGCCCTGGCGAACCGGGCCCGGCTGATCGTCTCGGACTCCGGCGGGGTGCAGGAGGAGGTCTCGGTCCTCAAGAAGCGGCTCGTCGTGGTGCGCCGCTCGACCGAGCGCCCCGAGGTGCTCGGCACCTTCGCCTCCCTGGTGCCCGCCGGGGTGCGCCTGGGGGCGGCCGTGCGCGCGGCGCTGGCCGAGGACCCCGCCGCGCTGCGCTCGCTGCCCTCGCCCTACGGGGACGGGTCGGCCAGCCGCGTCGTGGTGGAGTCGATCGTCAAGCTCGTCGCGCCGTCCTGAGGCCCGGGCGGCGGGCGCTCAGGCCCCCCGCAGGACGTGCGCACCGGTGCTGCGGCCGGTGAGCAGCGCGTCCTCCTGCCCGTCCCAGTCGTGCGTCCCGTGGCGGCCGACCCGGGTCAGGTTGGTCCAGCGGTCCAGGGCGGCGTCGAGCCCGGCGCGCGCGGCCTCCACCCCGCGCGTCAGCACCGGCACGCTGCGGGGCAGCCGCAGGACGTCGTGGTCCAGGACCCGCACCCGCGGGTCGACCCCGAACACCGGGAGCTCGGAGACCGCGAGCGCGGCGAGCTGGTCGTCGGTGCGCGCCGACAGGTCGTCCTGGCCCGAGCTCCAGAACTCCGCGCACAGGACGGTGTCGGGGGCCCGGCCGAAGGTCTCCGGCCGCCAGGAACGCGTGTTGCTCAGCCGCCCGGTGCGCACCTGCGGGTCGTAGGCGGTGACGTAGTGGGCGTTCTGCCCCACACCTCCCCCGGGCCCGGCGGCGAGCCGCAGGTGCACGAGGTAGGTGTCGCGCGCCGTGAACGCGGGGGCGGCCGCCGGGGTGGGGGTGCTCGTCCCGGTCCCCGGCAGCCAGCGGCGCAGGACGGCGGCGGGGGCGCTGGAGACGACGGCGGAGGCGGCCAGGGTCTGCTCCTGCTCCGGGCCGGTCGCCCCGGCCCGCCCGCAGCGGACACCCGTGACGCGCTCGCCCGCGACGGTCAGGCCGACGACGGGGGTGCCGAGGAGGACGCGGGCCCCGCGGGCGCGCAACCGGCGGGCCAGCTCGTCCCAGACGGCACCGGTACCCGCGCGCGGGGTGAGCAGGTCGACGGGTCCGGTCCACCCCCGGCGCGTGCCCTGCAGCTTGTGGGCGAACGCCGGGGACAGGTCCCGGGGGTGCACGCCGAGGTACTTGCGGCAGTAGGGGACGAACAGGTCGGCCACGACCGCGAGACCGTGCCGGGCGACGAGCGCGTCGTACGCGGAGCCACCGGTCGTGCCGGGTGCGGGCCGGCGGGGCCGCAGGCGGTCCAGGGCGAAGCGGGCCGTGGTCACGGGCCCGGCCGTGCGCAGGACGTCGAGGGGGCGGGGCGGGAACCCGACGACGCGGCCGCGCCACACGGCGGCGCGGACGGCCTCGGTGCGTTCGACGCCGCCCGCGGCGCCGGCCAGGTCGAGCCAGCGGGCCACCGACTCCGGGTGGGAGGAGGACAGGAAGCTGTGCGGGCCGAGGTCGAGGCGGTGGCCCCAGCGCTCGACCGAGCGGCTGAGCCCGCCGACGACGGGGGCCCCGTCGACGACGACGACCCGCCGCCCCGCGTCGAGGAGGTGTTCGGCGGCGGCCAGTCCGGCCGGGCCGGCGCCGATGACGACGACGGGGTCCTCCCCACGGGGAAGACCCGGGCCGCCTGCGGCCACGCTCGGTGCGCTCACCGTCGGCTCCCCTCCCCGTGGTTCCCGGCGGGTCCCGCCGGCGCCGTCCGCGCCGTCCGCGCCGTCCGCGCCGTCCGACCCTCGGGCACGAGGTCGTCCACCACCGCCGCCCAGCGCCGGGTGAGGACCTCGGGGGCGAAGCCGTCCCGGGCCCAGGCGTGGGCCCGGTCCGCCAGTTCGGCGGTGCGGGCCCCGCCGTCGGCGGCCCACCCCTCCAGGGTGGCCAGGACGCGGGCGAGTTCGTGCCCGTCGCTGAACAGCAGCACCTGCCGGCCGTGCTCCACGTCCAGGCCCGAGGCGCCCTGCGGCGTGGTCAGGGGCACCAGTCCCAGGACGGCGGCCTCGACGACCTTGACGGTCAGGCCGAGGGCCTCGCGCTGCGGGGCGAGCAGGAAGGAGTGCTGGACGAGCTCGTCGTGCAGCCGCTCGCGGTCGAAGCTGCCGCGCAGGACGACCGAGGGGGCCTGCACCCGGGCCTTCACCGCGTCGGGGACGGCACCGAAGACGTGGAGCTGCCAGCCGTGCAGGCCGTGGGCGCGCAGGGCCGGTTCCAGCTCCTCGATCCACCAGCGGACGGCCTCCTCGTTGGCGTAGGCCGTCAGGGCGCCGGGGAAGGCCAGGCGGCGGTCCAGGCCCGCCCCCGCCGTCCAGTCGCGGCGGACCGCGGCCGTGACCGCCATCGGCAGCGCCCGCACCGGCGCGCCGCAGCGTGCGGCGAGCCGGGCGGCCTCGGTCGGGGACACGAGGGAGGTGCCGTCGGCGGTGCGGGCCAGGTCGTCCTCGCGGACGCGCAGCCGGCGCGCCTCGGTGGCCAGGACGCGGGCGACGGGGACGCGACGCAGCACCCCGGCGGCCGGCGCCCAGGCGGGTCGCCGGTGCCCCAGGAGCTGGTGCAGGTCCAGGGCCCGCGAGCGCCACAGCTCGTAGCGGTCCGAGAGCAGGTCGTCGAGGTCGACGAACCAGGGCCGGCCAGAGTCCTGCGCGTGGGGCGCGAGGCGCACCCCGTCGGCGACGACGGCGTCGATGCCCTCGGCGGTGACCAGCTCGCGCACGACCCGGGCCACGCGCGGGGACCAGTAGAGCCGTTCGTTCCACGAGCGCAGGCCACGGCGGCGGGCGCCGGGTCCGGCGACCTCCCACCAGCGGACGTCGGGCAGCCGGTGGGTGGCCACGGAACGGTCCACCGGGACCGCCGGGTCGGGACCGCCGACGACGGCGCAGACGACGTCGTGGCCGGCGGCGGCCAGGGAGTCGACGATGGTGCGCAGCACCAGTCCCCGGCCGCCGGCCCCCGCCAGCGGCCGGGTCATGAGCAGCAGGACGCGGGCCACGACGCTCGCCCCCTCAGACCAGGTGGCGCCAGTCGAGGACCGCGGCTCCGCGGCGCTCCCCGGCGGCGAGGACGAGGGCCTGCACGGCGAAGGCGGTGACCCAGACGTTGGCGTGCGGCAGCGGGGTGCCGTCCGTGCCGGCTCCGAAGGCGAACCCGCCGTGGGCGCGGGGCTCCCCGGGGGCGTCGACCTGGTGGGCGAGCAGGGTCGTCACCAGGCGCCGGGCCGCGTGGCCGGCGTGGGCCGAGTGCAGCGCGGCCAGCCGCAGCACCTGCGCGACGCCGTCGAGGCGGGGGTGGCGCACGACGCTGACGTGCCCGTCGGGGGCGTCGCCGTAGCGCCGCGGGGGCAGGCCGTCGCCGTCGGTGGCGGCCAGGGCCCAGAGGGTGGCCCGTTCGGAGGCCTCGAGGAGGTCGCCCCGGCCGGTGGCGGTGCCGACGGCCCACAGCGCCTCGGCGGCGTAGCAGTGCGGGTGGATGTTCGTGGTGCCGGCCGCGGGGTGGGTGACGAAGCGCCCGGAGGGGAGCTGGCGGGTGAGGGCGTCCTCGCAGACGGCCACGGCGGCGCGCGTGTACCGCTGCTCGCCGGTCACGTCGCCCAGCGCGGCCAGGCCGATGCCGATCTTGGCGTGGTGCACGCCGGGGCGGGTGGACCAGTCACCGGCGGCGTCCTGCCAGCGACCGGCCTCGGGGGTGGACGGCCAGGGCTGCACGACGCCGTCGGCGTCGACGTGCCGCAGGAGCCCGTCACCGGTGTCGCGGGCGGTCCGCAACGCGTCCTGGCTGCCGGTGGCGACGTGGTGGGCGACCAGGCCCTGCAGGATGATCCCGGCGTCGAAGGTGTAGAGCCGCGCGGCCTTGCCGGCGAAGCGGCCGGCGGCCTCCTCGCCGTCGGCGGAGGGGGCCAGGCAGCGGAAGGCGCCGGGGACGGGCTGGACGGCGGTGCTGAGCCACTGCACGGCGCGCTCGGCGTCGCCGAGGGCGACCTCCCGCAGCGCGAGGTCGCCCCGCGCGGCCAGCCAGGCGGCGAGGGTGACCTGGTAGCCGGTGACCTCGGCGTACTCGAAGGGGTAGCGGCGGCTGTCGCGGTCGAACCAGGAGTGGTAACCGCCGCCGGCGCTCTGGATCCCCGACTCCTGCAGCCACCGCACCCCGGCGCGGGCCGCGCGCAGGGCGCGGGCCGCCTCGGCGCTGCGGGGACGCGGGAGGACGCCGAGACCGACCGGGCCCGACCCGGTCCCCACGCCGGTCCCCACGCCGCTCCCCACACCGGTCGCCACGCCGGTCTCGACGGTGGGCCCGTGCTGGTCGGTGCTCGTCGGTGTCTGGCTCATGGGTCCCCTCCCGCGCGGGGGCCGTCCATCCCCGTGCGGGCGGCCCGTGATCGCGGCCGAGTGTGGCAGGCCACGGGGCGGTCCCGGAGGCGTTCTCCCGCACCGGTCAGAGACCACCACGAGGAGTCCCCCGCACCTCACCGTCGGTCGTCACCAGACGGGGAAAGACGTACGGAGAGTAGGACGCCCGCGACTCGACGCAGCCGCGGACGTCTCCGAGCGTCAGCTCGCGCGGGCGCGCCGGCGCCGCGTCCCGGTACCGGTGGCCGGGGTCTGCAGGACCTCGGCGAGGAACTGGCCGGTGTAGCTGGCCGGGTCCGCCGCGACCTCCTCGGGGGTGCCGGCGCACACGACGGTCCCCCCGCCGTTGCCGCCCTCGGGACCCATGTCCACGATCCAGTCGGCGGACTTGATGACGTCGAGGTTGTGCTCGATGACCAGGACGCTGTTGCCCTTGTCGACCAGCCCCTGCACGACGCCGAGCAGCTTGCGGATGTCCTCGAAGTGCAGCCCCGTCGTCGGTTCGTCCAGGACGTAGACGGTGCGGCCGTTGGAGCGCCGCTGCAGCTCCGAGGCCAGCTTCACGCGCTGGGCCTCCCCACCGGACAGCGTCGTGGCCGGCTGCCCGAGACGGACGTAGCCCAGGCCGACCTCGGTGAGCGTGCTCATGTACCGGGAGATGGCCGGGACGGCGGCGAAGAAGTCGGCGGCCTCCTCGATGGGCATGTCGAGGACCTCGGCGATGGTCCTGCCCTTGAAGTGCACCTCCAGCGTCTCCCGGTTGTACCGGGCCCCGTGGCACACCTCGCAGGGGACGTAGACGTCGGGCAGGAAGTTCATCTCGATCTTCAGGGTGCCGTCGCCCGCGCACGCCTCGCAGCGCCCGCCCTTGATGTTGAAGGAGAACCGGCCCGGCTGGTACCCGCGCAGCTTCGACTCCGGGGCCGAGGCGAACAGCTTGCGGATGTGGTCGAAGACGCCGGTGTAGGTCGCCGGGTTCGACCGCGGGGTGCGCCCGATGGGGCTCTGGTCGACGTGCACGACCTTGTCGAGGTGCTCCAGCCCCTCCACCGACTTGTGCCGGCCCGGCACCCGGCGGGCGCCGTTGAGCTTGTTGGCCAGCACCGTGTAGAGGATGTCGTTGACCAGGGTGGACTTGCCCGAGCCGGACACGCCCGTCACCGCGACGAGCTGACCGAGGGGGAACTCGACGGTCACGTCCTTGAGGTTGTTCTGCCGGGCCCCGGTCACGACGAGCGTGCGCCCGTCCCGCGGCCGGCGCTGGTCGGGGACCTCGATGGCGCGCGCCCCGGAGAGGTACTGGCCCGTGAGGGACGTCGGGTTCTCCAGCAGCCCCTGCAGGTCCCCGGAGTGCACGACCTCCCCGCCGCGTTCCCCGGCGCCCGGGCCGAAGTCGACGATCCAGTCCGCGACGCGCACGGTGTCCTCGTCGTGCTCGACGACGATGAGGGTGTTGCCCAGGTCCCGCAGCCGGGTGAGGGTGTCGATGAGGCGGCGGTTGTCGCGCTGGTGCAGCCCGATGGAGGGCTCGTCCAGGACGTACAGCACGCCCACCAGGCCCGAGCCGATCTGGGTGGCCAGCCGGATCCGCTGGGCCTCGCCGCCGGACAGCGTGCCCGAGGGCCGCGACAGGGACAGGTAGTCCAGGCCGACGTCGAGCAGGAACCCCATCCGGGCCTGGATCTCCTTGAGCACCTGCCCGGCGATCTTCCGGGCCCGCGGGGACAGCTCCATCGTGTCCAGGAAGCGGGAGCACTCGTCGATGGGCAGCGCGCAGATGTCGGAGATGGAGTGCCCGGCGATCTTCACGGCCAGGGAGGTGGGCTTGAGCCGGGCCCCGTGGCACACCGGGCACGGTGTCTCGCGCATGTACCCCTCGTAGCGCTCCTTGGAGGAGTCCGACTCCGTCTCGGCGTGCCGGCGCTTGACGAACTCCACCACGCCCTCGAAGCCGGTGGAGTACGAGCGTTCCCGGCCCCACCGGTTCTTGTAGCGGACGTGGACCTGGTGGTCCTTGCCGTGCAGCAGGGCGTCCTTGGCGCGCTTGGGCAGCGCCCGCCACGGCGTCGTCATCGAGAACGACAGGTCGTCGGCCAGGGCGGTGACCAGGCGCTCGAAGTAGTCGGCCGACCCCGCCGCCCACGGCGCGATCGCGCCCTCCTGCAGCGACAGGTCCTCGTCGGGGACCACCAGCTCGGGGTCCACCTCGAGCTGGGTGCCGATGCCCGTGCACTCCGGGCACGCCCCGAAGGGGGAGTTGAAGGAGAACGAGCGCGGCTCGATCTCGTCCAGCTCCAGGGGGTGCTCGTTGGGGCAGGCCATCTTCTCGGAGAAGCGGCGCTCGCCCTCGGGGCCCTCGACGTCGACGAGGTCGGCGACGAGCAGGCCCGAGGACAGCTGCAGGGCCGTCTCGACGGAGTCCGTCAGGCGGCGCTTGACGCCGTCCTTGACCACGAGGCGGTCCACGACGACCTCGATGGTGTGCTTCAGGCGCTTCTGCAGCGTCGGGGGGGCCTCCAGCGGGACGACCTCGCCGTCGACGCGGGCGCGGGCGAAGCCCTTGGCCTGCAGCTCGCGGAACAGCTCGGCGTACTCGCCCTTGCGCTCGCGCACCACCGGGGCCAGCACCTGGAAGCGCGTGCCCGGCTCCATCTCCAGGAGCTGGTCGACGATCTGCTGCGGCGTCTGCCGGCCCACCGGCTCACCGCAGACCGGGCAGTGCGGCGTGCCCGCGCGGGCGAACAGCAGCCGCAGGTAGTCGTAGACCTCGGTGATCGTCCCGACCGTCGAGCGCGGGTTGCGCGAGGTCGACTTCTGGTCGATGGAGACCGCCGGGGACAGACCCTCGATGAAGTCGACGTCGGGCTTGTCCATCTGACCGAGGAACTGGCGGGCGTAGGCCGACAGCGACTCCACGTAGCGGCGCTGACCCTCGGCGAAGACGGTGTCGAAGGCCAGCGAGCTCTTGCCCGACCCGGACAGGCCGGTGAAGACGACGAGGCTGTCCCGGGGCAGCTCGACCGAGACGTTCTTGAGGTTGTGCTCCCGGGCCCCGCGCACGACGAGGCGGTCGCCAGAGGCGCGGGCACCGCCCACCGCGCGCGCCGACGTACCCGCCGACGTACCCGCCGACGCGCCCGCCGCCGTCCGGGCCCGGCGGGGGCCACCGCTGCCCTGGGCCGGCACGGCCTGCCCGGCGCTGGCCGAGGGGGTCGTCGAGGGGGTCGTCGAGGGGGTCTTCGAGGGGGTCTTCGAGGGGGTCCGGGATGCCACGGGGCAACCCTAGGCGTCACCTCCGACACGGGCCCGCGCACGAGGTCGGGGCGCCGGACCCGTGAGGACTGCACGGGTGGGCGTCCACCGTTCGGGGGAGGCAGGTAGTTGAGCGTTCTGCTTACCCTCGGCGCATGGCTCCACCCGGATCTGCCCTGCAGGACACGCCCCCCGGCACCCCGGTGGTGACGCCCGAGGCGGCGGCAGCGCACGAGCCGGCGGGGACGCGCTGGCTCGACGACGACGAGCAGGTGACCTGGCGGACCTTCCTGTCGGCGACCCAGCTGCTGCTGGACCGCTTCGACCGGCAGCTGCAGCGCGACTCCGGCATCCTCCTGACCTACTACGAGATGCTCGTCCGGCTCTCGGAGGCCCCCGGCCGCTCGCTGCGGATGAGCGAGCTCGCCGAGTCCTCCCTGTCCTCGCGCAGCCGCGTCTCGCACGCGGTGGCCCGCATGGAGGAGCGCGGCTGGATCCAGCGGCAGGCCTGCCCCACCGACGGCCGCGGCTTCCTCGCCGTCCTCACCGACGAGGGGCGGGCCGCGCTCGCGGCGGCCGCCCCCGGGCACGTGGAGACGGTGCGCGCCACCCTGTTCGACCGGCTGTCCCCCGAGCAGCAGCGGCAGCTGCGCGAGATCAGCACCGTCCTGCTCACCCACCTGCAGGACACCGGCAGCGTCTCCCCCGTCCCGCCGGCCCCCGGAGCGGCCTGAGGGTCGCAGGCGACCCGCCCACCCCGGGTGCCGGCCGGTCAGGAGGGGACGGCCGGCCCCCGGGCGGGGCCGGGGCGGGGCTCAGGCCCCCTGGGCCGCGCGCATCCCCCGCAGCTCCTTCTTCAGGTCGCCCACCTCGTCGCGCAGCCGCGCGGCCAGCTCGAACTGCAGCTCCGCGGCCGCGGAGTGCATCTGGTCGGTGAGCTCCTGGATGAGGTCGGCGAGGTCGGCCTGCGGCATCCCGGCCCGGGGCTCGGGCCCGACCTCGCGACCGACGTTCTTGCCCTTGGCCCCCTTGGCCGGTGCGGGGGCCTTGCCCCGCGACTGCGCGCGCCCGCTGCCGCCCTGCCCGCCCTTGGCCGCGGCGAGGAGCTCGGCGGTGTCGGCGTCCTCGCGGGCGATGAGGTCGGTGATGTCGGCGATCTTCTTGCGCAGCGGCATCGGGTCGACGCCGCGTTCGGTGTTGTACGCGATCTGCTTCTCGCGCCGGCGGTTGGTCTCCTCGATGGCCTCGGCCATGGAGGGGGTGATGCGGTCGGCGTACATGTGCACCTGGCCCGAGACGTTGCGGGCCGCGCGCCCGATCGTCTGGATGAGCGACTTCGATGAGCGCAGGAACCCCTCCTTGTCGGCGTCCAGGATCGCCACGAGGGAGACCTCCGGCAGGTCCAGGCCCTCGCGCAGGAGGTTGATGCCGACGAGGACGTCGTAGTCGCCCTGGCGCAGCTCGCGCAGCAGTTCCACGCGCCGCAGGGTGTCGACCTCGGAGTGCAGGTACCGCACCCGCACGCCCTGCTCCAGGAAGTAGTCGGTGAGGTCCTCGGCCATCTTCTTCGTCAGCGTGGTGACCAGGACGCGCTCGTCCCGGGCCGTGCGCAGCGAGATCTCGTGCAGCAGGTCGTCGATCTGCCCCTTGGTCGGCTTCACGACGACCTCCGGGTCGACCAGGCCGGTCGGGCGGATGATCTGCTCCACGACCCCCTCGCCCCGGGAGAGCTCGTAGTCCCCCGGGGTCGCCGACAGGTAGACCGTCTGGCCCGTGCGCTCGAGGAACTCCTCCCAGCGCAGCGGCCGGTTGTCCATGGCGCTGGGCAGCCGGAACCCGAAGTCGACGAGGGTCCGCTTGCGGGACATGTCCCCCTCGTACATCGCCCCGATCTGCGGGACGGTCACGTGGGACTCGTCGAGGACGAGGAGGAAGTCCTCGGGGAAGTAGTCCAGCAGCGTGTTCGACGCCGACCCCGGACCGCGGCCGTCGAGGTGGCGGGAGTAGTTCTCCACCCCCGAGCAGGCGCCGACCTGGCGCAGCATCTCGATGTCGTACGTCGTGCGCATCCGCAGCCGCTGGGCCTCCAGCAGCTTGCCCTGCTGCTCCAGCTCGGCCAGCCGCTCGGTGAGCTCGGCCTCGATCGTGCCGATGGCCCGTTCGAGGCGTTCGGGCCCGGCGACGTAGTGGGAGGCGGGGAAGACGTAGACCAGCTCCTCCTCGCGCAGCACCTCCCCCGTCAGCGGGTTCAGCGTGTAGAGCTTGTCGATCTCGTCGCCGAAGAACTCGATCCGCAGCGCGTGCTCCTCGTACTGCGGGATGATCTCGACCGTGTCGCCGCGGACCCGGAAGGTGCCGCGGGTGAAGGCCAGGTCGTTGCGGGTGTACTGCTCCACGATGAACTTGCGCAGCAGCTCGTCGCGCTCGATGGTGTCGCCGACCCTGAGGGTCACCATGCGGTCGACGTACTCCTGCGGGGTGCCCAGGCCGTAGATGCAGGAGACCGTCGCGACCACGACGACGTCGCGGCGGGTCAGCAGCGAGTTCGTCGCCGAGTGCCGCAGCCGCTCGACCTCGTCGTTGACCGAGGAGTCCTTCTCGATGTACGTGTCCGACTGCGGGACGTACGCCTCGGGCTGGTAGTAGTCGTAGTAGGAGACGAAGTACTCCACCGCGTTGTTCGGCAGCAGCTCGCGGAACTCGTTGGCCAGCTGCGCGGCGAGCGTCTTGTTCGGGGCCATGACCAGCGTCGGGCGCTGCACCTGCTCGATGAGCCAGGCCGTCGTCGCCGACTTCCCCGTGCCGGTGGCGCCCAGGAGCACGACGTCCTGCTCGCCCGCGTTCACCCGCCGCGCCAGCTCGGCGATGGCGGTGGGCTGGTCCCCGGAGGGGGAGAACTCGGAGACCACCTCGAAGGGGGCCACCCGGCGCTGGAGGTCAGTCGTGGGCCGCATGGGGGGAAGCCTAGGTCGGACCTCCGACACGGGCCTTCCCGGCGAGGCCCACCCTCACCGCGCCCCGGCCTCGACCCGGACCTCGGCGCGCACGGCGCACCCCGGGTCGGCGCTGGCCCACCGGCCCCGACCCGCCCGGACGTACCCCAGCCCGGCCAGGGCGCCCTCGGCGGACACGACCGCCCGCAACGGCCAGGTGCCGGTGGCGGTCAGCCGGGCGGGGCCGGCCGCCCGTTCCAGCCGGGCCAGCACGCGCCGCTCGTCCCCGCCGGTGGGCCTCCCCTCGGGCGTCGCCCCCGGCCGGCCCGTGCGCGTCCCCTCCTCGAAGGGGACGAGCCGTTCGCGCCACAACCGCCCGACGAGGCCGGGCAGCGGGTCCGGGACGCCGGGGTCGCGGCGCGGGTTGGGCAGGAGCACGTCGGCGGCCGCCCTGCGCTCCTCGTCGTCGGCCTGCGCGGCGATGCGGGCCCGGGCCGCCGGCGCGTCCATCCCCCGGTCGCTGACCAGCCGCCGCTCCCGCTCGGCGGCGCCGGCGTCGACGACCACGACGAGCGGGTAGGTCGGGGCGGCCCCGGTCTCCACCAGCAGCGGCACGTCCTCGACGACGACGGCGTCCGCGGGGGCGGCCGCGGCCAGCTCGGCGCGCCGGGCCGCCACCAGCGGGTGCACGATCGCGTTGAGCGCGGCGCGGCGGCCGGCGTCGCCGAAGACGACCCGGCCCAGGGCCGGGCGGTCCAGCGACCCGTCGGGCGCCACCACCGCCGGCCCGAACTCCGCGACCACGGCGGCCAGGCCCGGGGTGCCGGCGGCCACGACCTCGCGCGCGACGACGTCGGCGTCCACGAGCACGGCCCCGAGCTGCACCAGCAGCCGCGACACCGTCGACTTGCCCGCCCCGATCCCGCCGGTCAGCCCCACGCGCAGCACGCGTCCGACCCTACTCAGCCCAGCCCGTCCCACCGCGCACGCACGCAGGGCCCGTCCGCTCGACCGGACGGGCCCTGCGGGAGGCGGGACGGGTCAGCGCACGCCGCTGCGGCGCTTGTTGAAGACGTCGAAGGCGACGGCCAGCAGCAGGACCAGGCCCTTGATGACCGACTGGAGCGACTGGTCGACCCCGAGCAGCTGCATCCCGTTGGAGATGACGCCGACGAGCAGACCACCGATCATCGCGCCCTGGATCTTGCCGACCCCACCGGTGACGGCGGCGCCGCCGATGAAGGCCGCGGCGATGGCGTCCAGCTCGAAGCTGTTGCCGGCGCTGGGCTGGGCCCCGTTGGAGCGCGAGGAGAAGATGACCCCGGCCACGGCGGCCAGGAAGCCCATGTTGACGAAGATCCAGAAGTTGACCCGGCGGACGTTGACGCCCGAGAGCTGGGCCGCGGCGAGGTTCCCGCCGATGGCGTAGACCTGCCGGCCGAAGACGGACGACTTCATGACCATCGAGTACGTCAGGATGAGCACGGCGAGGATGACGAGCACGTAGGGCAGGCCGCGGCTGTTCGCGAGCTGCCAGGCGAAGGCCATGACGACCGCGGCCACGGCGACGATCTTCAGGACGAACAGCGGCATCGCGTCCACGACCTGCTGGTAGCGGATCTTCACGATGCGGGTGCGGACCTGGCTGACCGCGAAGGCGACGACGGCCAGGACCGCGATGAGCAGGGTGAAGGCGTCGTAGCCGTTGCCGCCGATGAGCCCGTTGGAGAACCCGGTGGCGATCTTGCCGTACTGCTGCGGGAACGGCGAGAGCGAGACGTTGTTGAGGACGAAGAACGTCAGACCGCGGAACAGCAGCATGCCGGCCAGGGTGACGATGAACGCCGGGATCCCGACGACGGCGACCCAGAAGCCCTGCCAGGCCCCGATGACGAGCCCGACGCCGAGGGCGGCCAGGACGCCGACCCACCACGGCTGGCTGGACCCGATGACGAGCTGGGCCGAGACGGCCCCCGTCAGCGCCACGACCGACCCGACGGAGAGGTCGATGTGCCCGGCGACGATGACGATGAGCATGCCGATGGCCAGCACCAGCACGTAGGAGTACTGCAGGACGATGTTGGTGATGTTGCCCGGGCTGAGGGACAGCCCGTCGGTGAGGATCGCGAACAGCACCACCACGACGACGAAGGCGATGTAGATGCCGCTCTCGCGCAGGTTCTGGGTGATCGCGACGAACGGGTTGGCGGTCCCCGTGCGCGGCGTCGGTGCGGGTTTGTCCTTGGTCAGCGTGCTGCCGCTCATGCGGTGCGCTCCTGCGGGGTGAGGTCGTCGCCGGACGGGGGGAGGTCGTCGCCGGACGGGGTGGTCGGGTGGGGGTCGGGCTCGGTGGTGAGACCACCGCCCTTGGTCATGAGGACCATGAGGCTCTCCTGGGAGGCCTGCTCGATCGGCAGCTGGCCGGTGATGCGACCGGCCGACAGCGTGTAGATGCGGTCGCAGATGCCGAGCAGTTCGGGCAGTTCGGAGGAGATGACGATGACGGCCTTGCCGGCGGCCACGAGCCGGTTGATGATCGTGTAGATCTCGTACTTGGCGCCGACGTCGATGCCGCGCGTCGGCTCGTCGAGGATGAGGACCTCGGGGTCGGAGAAGATCCACTTGGACAGGACGACCTTCTGCTGGTTCCCGCCCGACAGCTTCCCGGTCAGCGCGCTGACGGTCGGAGCCTTGATGTTCATGCTCCGCTTGCTGTCCTCGGCGACCTTGATCTCCTCGTTCGCGTCGACGAAACCGCCCGTGGCGAGCTTGCCGAGCGCGGCCGCCGAGACGTTGCGCTTGATGTCGTCGATGAGGTTCAGGCCGAACTTCTTGCGGTCCTCGGTGGCGTAGGCCAGCCCGACCTTGATGGCCTCGCGCACCGAGCGGGCCTGCACGGGTTTGCCGTGCAGGTACAGCCTCCCGCCGAGGTAGCGGCCGTAGCTGCGGCCGAACACGCTCATGGCCAGTTCGGTGCGCCCGGCGCCCATGAGACCGGCGATGCCGACGACCTCACCGGCGCGCACGTTGAGGGAGGCGTGGTCGACGACGAGGCGGTCCTGGGAGGCGTGCCCCACGGTCCAGTCCTCGATGCGCAGGATCTCCTCCCCCGGGCGCGACTCGCGCTCGGGGTAGCGGCTGTCCAGGTCGCGGCCGACCATGCCGCGGATGATGCGGTCCTCGGTGACGGCGTCGGCCCGCATGTCCAGGGTCTCGATGGTCTGGCCGTCGCGGATGATGGTCACCGCGTCCGAGATCGCCTCGATCTCGTTCAGCTTGTGCGAGATCATGATGCTCGTCATGCCCTCCTCGCGCAGCTGGCGCAGGAGGTCGAGCAGGTGCGCGGAGTCGTTGTCGTTCAGCGCCGCGGTCGGCTCGTCGAGGATGAGGAGCTTGACGTCCTTGCTGAGGGCCTTGGCGATCTCGACGAGCTGCTGCTTGCCGACGCCGAGCTGGCCGATGGGCGTGGTGGGGTTCTCCGCCAGCCCCACGCGCGCCAGCAGCTTCGAGGCCTCGCCGTTCGTGCGGTTCCAGTCGATCAGCCCGCCGCGGCCCTTGATCTCGTTGCCCAGGAAGAGGTTCTCGGCCACCGACAGGTACGGCACGAGGGCCAGTTCCTGGTGGATGATGGCGATACCGGCCTTCTCGGAGTCGACGATCCCGGAGAACGTCGAGAGCTTGCCGTCGAAGTGGATCTCACCCTCGTAGGTGCCGTGCGGGTAGACCCCGGACAGGACCTTCATGAGGGTCGACTTCCCGGCGCCGTTCTCCCCGCAGATCGCGTGGACCTCACCGCGACGCACCGACAGGGAGACCTCGGACAGGGCCTTGACCCCCGGGAAGGTCTTGGTGATGGAGCGCATCTCGAGGATGTTCTCGGCGCCGGTGGCGCGGGTGTTCTCGGTCATCGGTGAACCGTCGTCCCTCGTTCTGGGTGGGGAGTCTTGACGCCACGACACCCCGCTCCGGAGTGCTCCGGAGCGGGGTGGGTGGGGTGGATCACTTGCCGGCGTCGACCTGGGCCTGGGTGTAGTACCCGGTGTCCACGAGCGCGCTCGTGACGTTCTCCTTCGTCACGATCTGCGACTCCAGCAGGTACGAGGGGACGACCTTGACGCCGTTGTTGTAGGTCTCGGTGTCGTTCGCCTCGGGCTCGTCACCCTCGACGAGGGCCGAGGCCACCTTGACGGCCTCGTCGGCGAGCTTGCGGGTGTCCTTGAAGATCGTGGAGTACTGGACACCGTCGTTGATCAGCTTGACCGAGGCGATCTCGGCGTCCTGACCGGTGATGACCGGCATCGGCTTGCCGGACCCGCCGTAGCCGGCGTTCTGCAGCGCGGTGATGATGCCGCGGGAGATGCCGTCGTAGGGCGACAGGACGCCGTCGACGGTGCTGCCGTCGTTGTAGGCGGAGGTGAGCAGGTCCTCCATGCGCTTCTGCGCGGTCTCCTGCTGCCAGCGCAGGATGGCGGCCTGGTCGATCTTCGTCTGGCCGGACTTCACGACGAGCTTGCCGGAGTCGATGTAGGGCTTGAGGGTGTCGAACGCCCCGTCCCAGAAGAACTGCGCGTTGTTGTCGTCCAGCGAACCGGCGAACAGCTCGACGTTGAACGGGCCGGGGGCGGTCCCCTCGGACCCGTCGGCGTTCTTCAGGCCCAGCCCGGTCAGCAGCGAGGTGCCCTGCTGCACACCGACGTTGTAGTTGTCGAAGGAGACGTAGAAGTCCACGTCGCCGGACCCGCGGATGAGGCGGTCGTAGGAGATGATCTTCACGCCCGAGGACGCGGCGTTCGCGAGCTGGCTGCTCAGCGCGGTGCCGTCGATCGCGGCGACGATGAGGACCTTGTCGCCCTTGGTGATCATCTGGTCGATCTGCTGCGACTGGGTCGGGATGTCGTCGTTGGCGTACTGGAGGTCGACCTTGTAGCCGGCCTTCTCCAGACCCGCCTTGACGTTGTTGCCGTCGGCGATCCAGCGCTCGGACGTCTGGGTCGGCATGGCGACGCCGACGGTGATGTCGGAGGCGTCGGCGGACCCGCCGTCGCCCCCGTCGGTCCCGGTCCCGGCCCCGCCACCGCCACAGGCGGCGAGGGTCAGGGCCAGACCGGCCCCGAAGACGGCAAGGGCACTGCGGCGTTTCATCACGGCGGGACTCCTCTGTACCTCGTGAACCCGCGCGGCGACCGGCCGCGACGGGATGGGGATGTGCGCCGTGGTGGCGCGGGGGTCGCCGGGTGGGAGCCGAGCTTCCTCGTCTCGTCAGCCACCGGCGGGTGGATCGGATGTGCTCATTGTTAGCGTTGCCAATCGGCACCGTCAAGCCGATCACCCGGTTGCACGCACCGTCCCCGGGAGCGACCGCACGGCCCCGGAGCTGGGTTACTCTGCTCCGGCGAGGACGGTGCGACGCTCCCTCGCCACCCGTCCACCACCGGTCCTCGACGCCGAGGCAGGCCTGCAGGAAGTGGGACCGTCATGTCCGCGGACTCCGACGAGCGGGGCGCGAGCGCCGACGCCGAGGCGCGGGTGCCCGTCCTGGCCGACGTGGCCCAGCTCGCCGGCGTCTCCCAGCAGACCGTCTCCCGCGTCGTGCGCGGCAGCCCCTCGGTCGCGCGCCGGACCCGGGAACGGGTCGAGGCCGCCATCGCCGAGGTCGGCTACCGCCCCAACGTCGTCGCCCGGACCCTGGTCACCAAGCGCTCACACCGCATCGGCGTCGTCGCCGCCAACGCCTCCCTCTACGGCGCGGCCATGACCCTGCAGGGCATCCAGGAGGCGGCCCGCGCCACGGGGTACTCGGTCTCGCTCGTCATGCTCCCCGAGCTCACGACGGTCAGCGTCCAGGAGGCGCTGGAGGAGCTGCGCGCCCAGTACGTCGACGGCGCGATCGCCGTCGTGCCCGAGGACGGGGCCCAGGACGCGGTGCGCGCCGTGGACGCCGCCTTCCCCTGCGTCCTGGCCCCGGGCCTGGACGGGGCCGGCGTGGCCGACGCCTACTGGGCCGAGGTCGCCGCCGCGCGCGCGGCCACCGACCACCTGCTCGACCTGGGGCACCGCACCGTGCACCACGTCGCCGGCCCCTCCGACTGGGCCGAGTCCCGGGCGCGCGCGACCGGGTGGCGCACGGCGCTGGTGGAGCGGATGCGCGTGGTGCCGCGCCCCGTGCGGGGCGACTGGAGCGCCGCCTCCGGGCACGCCGCCACCCTCGGCCTGCCGCTGCAGGAGGTCACCGCGCTGTTCGTGGCCAACGACGCCATGGCCGTCGGGGCCCTGAGCGCGCTGGCGGGCAAGGGGATGCACGTCCCGGACGACGTGTCCGTCGTGGGGTTCGACGACGTCCCCGAAGCGGCGTACTACGCCCCGCCGTTGACGACGGTGCACCAGGACTTCGCCGAGATCGGCCGGCGCTGCGTGCGGGTGCTGCTGGGCCGGTTGCACGACCGGGTCGTGGAGGCGGGCACCTCCACCCCGGGCCTGGTCGTCCGCGCCAGCACCGCTGCCCCGCCCCTGCTGCGCTGAGCGGCCCGCCGGACGCACGAAGGCCCCGACCGCAGCAGCGGTCGGGGCCTTCGCTCGTCAGCTCAGCGGAGCACCGGGGCGGTCAGCCTCAGTTGCCACCGGTCAGCTTCTCGCGCAGGGCGGCGAGGGCCTCGTCGGACGCGAGCGTGCCCGCGGCCTCCGGAGCCTCGGAGGTGTAGGACGACGGAGCCGACGACGAGCTGCTGCTGCTGCTGGAGCTGCTGCTCGAGGCGGTCGCCGTGGTGCCCTCGGCCTCGGCCTTGGCCTCGGCCTCGGCGGCCTCGGCGACCTGCTTCTTGTGCTGCTCCCAGCGCTCGTGGGCCAGGGCGTACTGCCCCTCCCACTCCTCGCGCTGGGCCTCGTAGCCCTCGAGCCACTCGTTCGTCTCGGGGTCGAAGCCCTCGGGGTACTTGTAGTTCCCCTGCTCGTCGTAGTCCGCGGCCATGCCGTACAGCGACGGGTCGAACTCGTCGCCGGCGGCGGCGAGGGACTCGGTGGCCTGCTTCAGCGACAGCGAGATCCGGCGACGCTCCAGGTCGATGTCGATGACCTTGACGAAGATGTCGCTGTTGACCTGGACGACCTGCTCGGGCACCTCGACGTGGCGCTCGGCCAGCTCGGAGATGTGGACCAGGCCCTCGATGCCGTCGTCGACGCGCACGAACGCACCGAACGGGACGAGCTTGGTGACCTTGCCCGGCACGACCTGACCGATCGCGTGGGTCCGGGCGAACTGCTGCCACGGGTCTTCCTGGGTCGCCTTGAGCGACAGGGACACGCGCTCGCGGTCCATGTCGACGTCCAGGACCTCGACCGTGACCTCCTGGCCGACCTCGACGACCTCGGAGGGGTGGTCGATGTGCTTCCAGGACAGCTCCGAGACGTGCACCAGACCGTCGACGCCGCCGAGGTCGACGAACGCACCGAAGTTGACGATCGAGGAGACGACGCCGGAACGGACCTGACCCTTCTGCAGGGTCGTGAGGAAGTTCTGGCGGACCTCGGACTGGGTCTGCTCGAGCCAGGCGCGGCGGGACAGGACCACGTTGTTGCGGTTCTTGTCCAGCTCGATGATCTTGGCCTCGATCGTCTTGCCGACGTACGGCTGCAGATCGCGGACGCGACGCATCTCGACCAGCGAGGCGGGCAGGAAGCCACGGAGGCCGATGTCGAGGATGAGCCCACCCTTGACGACCTCGATGACGGTGCCCTCGACGACCTCGTCGGCCTCCTTCTTGGCCTCGATCGTGCCCCAGGCGCGCTCGTACTGGGCGCGCTTCTTGGACAGGATCAGGCGGCCTTCCTTGTCCTCCTTCTGGAGGACCAGGGCCTCGACCTCGTCGCCGACGCCGACGACCTCGTTGGGGTCGACGTCGTGCTTGATCGAGAGCTCGCGCGAGGGGATGACGCCCTCGGTCTTGTAACCGATGTCGAGGAGGACCTCGTCCCGGTCGACCTTCACGATGGTGCCGGAGACGATGTCACCGTCGTTGAAGTACTTGATGGTCGCGTCGACCGCGGCAAGGAAGTCCTCAGCCGACCCGATGTCGTTGATCGCGATCTGAGGAGTGGTGCCCGCCGGCGCGGTCGTGGTGGTCGTCATGGAGGTAGGGGCTCCGTCAGGGACAGTCGTAGGTGCACGTCCGGGGGTTCCCGTCCGTCACGCGTGCCCGCCGGGCCGTCGATCTCCGGGGAGGAGCGGTTCGTCCACCTCGGGTCGGACCACCGGGCGCGCGCCGTCCAAGACTAGCGGCGCGCGCCGGGGCGGGCAAAGCACCCCCCGCACCGGCCGGGCGGGGCTGGCAGGATCACCGGGTGGACCCCGACCAGACCGCCCAGCCCAGCGTCGGCCGCCGGGCCGTGGGAGCCGCCGAGACCGTTGCCGCGCAACGGTCCTGGTGGGACGCCGAGGCGGCGCAGTACCGCCGCGAGCACGGCGCCTTCCTCGGCGACGCCCGGCCCGGCTCCGACCTCGTGTGGGGCCCGGACGGGCTGCGGGAGCAGGACGCGCACCTCCTGGGCGACCTGGCCGGCCGCGACGTGCTGGAGATCGGGGCCGGGGCGGCGCAGTGCGCGCGGTGGGTCGCCGGGCGCGGCGCCCGCGTCGTGGCGACCGACCTGTCCCTGGGGATGCTGCGCGAGGGTGCGGGGCCGGCGCGGGCGGCCGGGGTGCCGCTCGTGCAGTGCGACGCCCGGGCGCTGCCCCTCCCCGACGCCGCCTTCGACGTCGTGTTCACCTCCTACGGCGCGCTGCCCTTCGTCGCCGACGCCGGCCGGGTGCTGGCCGAGGCCGCGCGCGTGCTGCGCCCGGGCGGCCGGTTCGCCGCCAGCGTGCCGCACCCGCTGCGCTGGGCCCTGCCCGACGTGCCCGGACGGGAGGGGCTGACCGTGACGCACTCCTACTTCGACCGGAACGCCTACGTCGAGGCCGACGAGCACGGCACCGTCACCTACGCCGAGCACCACCGCACCGTCGGGGACTGGGTGCGGCTGCTCGTGGCGGCCGGTCTCGTCGTGTGCGACCTCGTCGAGCCGGAGTGGGGCTCGGGCGAGGCGGTCTGGGGCGGGTGGAGCCGGCTGCGCGGGGAGCTGGTCCCCGGCACCCTCGTCCTGGTCGCCGACCGCGCCTGACCCGAGGGGGTCAGTGACCCGCCTCGTGCCAGGACCGGCCCACGCCGACCGAGACGTCGAGGGGGACGGCGAGGTCGGCGGCCCCGGCCATCGTGGAGCGCACGAGCTGCTCCAGCGGTTCGCGCTCGCCCTGCGCCACCTCCAGCACGAGCTCGTCGTGGACCTGCAGCAGCAGCCGCGAGCGCAGGCCGGACTCGCGCAGGCCGCGGTCCAGGTCGAGCATCGCGACCTTGATGATGTCCGCGGCGCTGCCCTGGATGGGCGCGTTCAGCGCCATCCGCTCGGCCATCTCCCGGCGCTGGCGGTTGTCGCTGGCCAGGTCCGGCAGGTAGCGGCGCCGGCCCAGGATCGTCTCGGTCCACCCCGTGCGGCGCGCCTCCTCCACGACACCGCGCAGGTAGTCGCGGACCCCGCCGAAGCGCTCGAAGTACTCGTCCATGAGGCCCTTGGCCTCCTCGGTGGAGATCTTCAGCTGGTTCGACAGCCCGAACGCGGACAGCCCGTAGGCCAGGCCGTACGACATCGCCTTGATCTTGGCGCGCATCTCCGGCGTCACGTCCGCGGGCGCGACGGCGAAGACGCGGCTGCCGACGAAGCGGTGCAGGTCCTCCCCGGAGTGGAAGGCCGCGATGAGGCCCTCGTCCCCGGACAGGTGCGCCATGATCCGCATCTCGATCTGGGAGTAGTCGGCCGTCAGCAGGCACTCGTACCCGCCGCCCGAGCCGGCGCCCGAGCCGGCGCCCGAGCCGGCGTCCGAGCCGGCGTCCGAGGCCCCGGGCCCCACGACGAAGGCCTCGCGGATGCGCCGGCCCTCCTCGGTGCGGATGGGGATGTTCTGCAGGTTGGGGTCGGTGGAGCTGAGCCGGCCCGTCGCGGCGATCATCTGCTGGTAGGTGGTGTGGATGCGGCCGTCGTCGGCGATCGACTTGCGCAGCCCCTCGGCCGTCTGGCGCAGCCGGGAGGCGTCGCGGTGCTCCAGCAGGTGGGCCAGGAACGGGTGCTCGGTTTTGACGAACAGCGCGGCCAGGGCGTCGGCGTCGGTCGTGTAGCCCGTCTTGGTGCGCTTGGTCTTGGGCATCTGGAGCTGGTCGAACAGGACCGTCTGCAGCTGCTTGGGCGAGCCGAGGTTGATCTCGGTGCCGATGACCTCGTAGGCCTGGGCCTGGGCCTGCCCGACGCGGTCGGCGAAGTGCTGCTCCAGGTCGGCCAGCAGACCGGTGTCGACGGCGATCCCGACACGCTCCTGGCGGGCCAGGACGTCCACGAGCGGCAGTTCCACCTCGGCCAGCAACCGGGTGCCCCCGCGCTCGGTGAGCTCGGTGGCCAGGACCCCGGCGAGCTCGGTGGTCGCCAGCGCCCGGATCATGCCCTCCTCGGCGCGCGCCTGCTGGTCCCCGCCGACGGGGCCCTCGCCGCCGTCGAGGGTGAGCTGCTCGGCCGCCTCCTGCGCCGCGGCGGCCCCGGACCCCTCGGCCCGCAGCTCGCGCTTGAGGTGGCGCACGGCGAGGTCGGCCAGGTCGTAGCTGCGCTGGTCGGGCCGGCACAGGTAGGCGGCCAGCGCGGTGTCGAAGACGACCCCGGCCAGGTCCCAGCCGCGGGCGCGCAGCGCGTGCGAGGGGCCCTTGACGTCGTGGGCGACCTTCGGGCGGACGGGGTCGGCCAGCCACGCGGCGAGCGCCTGCTCGTCGGCCGGTTCCAGCGTCACCGGGTCGACCCAGGCGGCGACGCCGTCGGCGCCCGCGAGCGCCAGGCCCGTCACCTCCCCCGTCCCGCGGCCCCACTGCCCCTGCACGTGCACGCCGGTGCGGTCGGCGGCGTGCTCGGTCAGCCACGGCCCGACCTCCCCGGCCAGCAGGACGGCGCCGTCGACGCCGAAGCCCTCCTCGGCCTCGGGTTCGGCCGACTCCAGCGTGGCGAACAGCCGGTCGCGCAGGACGCGGAACTCCAGGCCGTCGAAGACGGTGTGGACCTGCTCGCGGTCCCAGGCGCGGCGCAGGAGGTCGGGGACGTCGACGTCGAGGGCGAGGTCGCCGACGAGGGCGTTGAGGCGGCGGTTGCGGATGACGGAGTCGAGGTGGGCGCGCAGGTTCTCCCCCGCCTTGCCCTTGACGAGGTCGGCGTTGGCGATGACGCCGTCGAGACCGTCGTAGGCGGTGATCCACTTCGCGGCCGTCTTGGCCCCGACCCCGGGGATGCCGGGCAGGTTGTCGGAGGTCTCCCCCACGAGGGCGGCCAGGTCGGGGTAGCGCTGCGGCGGGACGCCGTACTTGTCCTCCACGGCCTCCGGGGTCATGCGGATGAGCTCGGAGACGCCCCGGACCGGGTACAGCACCGTGACGCCGGGGCGCACGAGCTGGAAGGCGTCCCGGTCCCCCGAGGAGATGAGCACCTCGACGTCCTGGGCGACGGCGCGTTCGGTGAGGGTGGCGATGACGTCGTCGGCCTCGTAGCCCTCGACCTCCACGACCGGTACGCGCAGCGCGGCCAGGACCTCCTTGACGAGGTCGACCTGGCCGCGGAACTCGTCCGGGCTCTTGGTCCGGGTGCCCTTGTAGTCGGCGTAGACCTCGGTGCGGAAGGAGGCGCGGGAGACGTCGAAGGTGACGGCGACGTGCGTGGGTTCCTCGTCGCGCAGGAGGTTGATGAGCATGGAGGTGAAGCCGTAGACCGCGTTGGTCGGCTGGCCCGTGGTGGTGGAGAAGTTCTGCACCGGCAGCGCGTAGAAGGCGCGGTAGGCCATCGAGTGCCCGTCGACGAGCAGCAGCCGCGGCTTCGTCGGCGCCGCCTTCCCCGCCGCGCCCCCCTTCGCGCCGGAGCGGGACGAGCTGGTCGTGCGGGCTGCGCTGGTGCTCGGGGCGGGGGTCACGTCGGCCAGGGTAGTCAGCCCCTCGGACAGGCCCCCACCTCAGCTCGCCGGTCAGCTGGCGGTGGGCACCTCGACGGTCCCCCCGGCGCGGGCCAGCCGGGCCCGCAGCGACCGGCGCCGGGCCACCACGTCGGTGGTGTGGGCGGCGGCGGGGCCGTCGGACAGGCGGCGGCGCAGCACCGACAGGGACACCGCCCGGCGCACGACGACGGGGGCGAAGCCGAGGCGGGCCAGGTAGCGGGTGTAGTCGCGGTCCCCCGGCAGCACCGTGCAGGCGATCTGGTCGGCGCCCTCGCTGTCGGCCACGTGCACGGCCCGCCGCAGCAGGGCCCGGCCCACCCCGCGCCGGCGCAGGCCCGGCACGACGTGCAGGTGCTCGATGCTGGGGCCGGCGCAGTTGCCCAGCGGCAGCAGCGGGGAGGTCGTCAGCAGGGCGTACCCGGCCGGCTCGGCGCCGCAGAAGGCCAGCAGGACCCGCACCTCACCGTCGGCCAGCGCCCGCAGGAGCCGGGCCCGGACGTTCTCGACGGAGGCGCGCAGCTGGGCCTGGTCGAAGCGGGCGGAGGCGTACAGGCCCATGAGGACGTCGACGTCACCGGTGCCGGCGTCGCGGACCTCGACTGCGGGTCGTGCCACGGGTGGATCCCCTTCCGCGCGGCGCACCGCACGGTGCGCACGACGAAGCAGACCGGGCCCCCGCTCCGGTGGTCCCCTCCTCGGAGAGGGCGACTGCGCCGGACACTAGGGCACGGCGCGCGCGGGCGGAAGATCCCCCCGCGATCACACCGTGACCTTCACCCGGAGTGGCGAACGCTCCACAGCGAGCCACCTCACCAGCGCGCTGAGGGGAGGTCGTTGACGCGGAGCGCCGAACCTACCGGCGCTGCGCGTCAACGACCCACCCGGGCTGTGGACGGGGGCCTAGACGTCGCCGCCGAGGTAGGCGGCGCGGATGGAGTCGTCGGCGGCCAGCTCGGCGCCCGTGCCCGAACGGACCACCGTGCCCGTCTCCAGGACGTAGGCGACGTCGGAGATGCGCAGGGCCTGGGCGGCGTTCTGCTCCACCAGCAGCACGGTCGTGCCCTGCTGGTTGATCTCCACGATGATCGAGAAGATCTGCTGGATGAGCTTGGGGGCCAGCCCCATCGACGGTTCGTCGAGCAGCAGCACCCGCGGGCGGCTCATGAGGGCCCGGCCGATGGCCAGCATCTGCTGCTCCCCGCCCGACATCGTCCCGGCGATCTGGGAGCGGCGCTCGGCCAGCCGCGGGAACAGGGAGAAGACGCGGTCGAGGTCCTGCCGGTACGCCGGTGAGCGGCGGTCCTTGCGGGTGTAGGCCCCCATGTCGAGGTTCTCCTCGACCGTCATCCCGACGAACGTCCCGCGGCCCTCGGGCGCCTGGCACAGCCCGCGGGTGACGAGCTTGTGCGAGGGGACCTTGGTGATGTCCTCACCCTCGAACACGATCGAGCCCGTGCGCACGGTGCGCAGCCCCGAGACCGTCTTCAGGGTCGTCGTCTTGCCGGCCCCGTTGGCGCCGATGAGCGTGGCGATGGCACCGGTCGGCACCGTGAAGGAGACGTCGCGGATGGCCTCGATGCGCCCGTAGTTGACGCTGAGACCGGTGACGACGAGCTGGTCGGCACCCTTGCTGGTGCCTGCGGGAGTCGTCACAGGTCCTCGTCCTCTGCGGAGAGCTGGTCGTCGTCGACGCCGAGGTAGGCGGCGATGACGGCCGGGTCGTTGCGGATGTCGGCGGGCAGGCCCTCGGCGATCTTCTTGCCGAACTCCAGCACGACGATGCGGTCGGTGACGCCCATGACCAGGCGCATGTCGTGCTCGATGAGCAGGACGGTGTTGCCCAGGTCGCGGACCCTGCGGATGAGGTCCATGAGGCGCTGCTTCTCCACCGGGTTGAACCCCGCGGCCGGTTCGTCCAGGCACAGCAGCTTGGGCCGGGTCGCCAGCGCGCGGGCGATCTCCAGCCGGCGCTGCTCGCCGTAGGACAGGTTGCGGGCCAGGTCGTCCCCGCGGTGGGCCAGGTCCATCATCTCCAGCAGCTCCTCGGCCAGGGCGTGACCCTCGCGGGTCTCGCGCCGGTGCCGCGGGAGCCGGAACAGCGAGTTCACGACGCCGGAGCGGTGGTGGGAGTCCGCTCCGACGAGGACGTTCTCGCGCGCCGTCATGTTGCCGAACAGGCGGATGTTCTGGAACGTGCGCGCAATGCCCAGGCGGTTGATCTGGTACCGCTTGCGCCGGCCCAGGGGTTTGCCGTCGAAGACGACCCGGCCCTCGGTCGGCTGGTAGACGCCGGTGAGGGCGTTGAAGCACGTCGTCTTGCCGGCCCCGTTGGGGCCGATGAGGCCCAGGATCTCGCCCTGGCGGATGTCGAAGGAGACGTCGTTCAGCGCGACGACGCCGCCGAAGCGCAGCGTGACGTTCTCCATGGTGAGCAGGGGCAGGCCGGGCTCGCGGGGAGCCGCGGCCGCGGTGTCCTCGGTCAGGTCAGGCACGAGCGCCCTCCTCGGTCCCTTCGAGTCGTGTGGTCGCCTCGTCGGCGCGCCGGGCCCGACGGGCCCGGCGCGGGGGCAGCAGGCCCTGGGGGCGGAAGTTGGCCAGCAGCAGCAGGAGCAGGCCGAAGACGACGATGCGGAAGTCGGCGAACTCGCGGAACCGCTCGGGCAGGTAGGCCACGACGACCCCGCCGGCGATGGCGCCCCAGCGGTTGCCCTGCCCGCCGATGACGACGGCGGCCAGGAACATCATCGACAGCTGGATCATGAACGAGTCCGGGTTGATCGCCCCGATGCGGCTGGCGTACAGCGCCCCGGACAGACCCCCGACGAACGCGCCCATGGCGAAGGCCAGCAGCTTGAACCGGAACGTCGGGACGCCGTTGAGCTCGGCGGCCTCCTCGTCCTCGCGGGTCGCCTCCCACGCGCGGCCGACGCGGCTGGCCTGCAGCAGCTTGTCCGCGAAGATCACGACGATGATGACGATGAGCGAGAGCCAGTAGTACGGCACCGCGTCGATGAGCCCGAACTTCAGGAACACCGACCGCGCACCCTCGCCGAGGTCAACCTTGGCCGTGGCCCCGTCCCACAGCAGGCTGGGCAGGCCGAACAGTTCCGTGGACGGCGGGCGCGGGATGCCGGTGATGCCGCGGGCCTGGTTCAGCCACTCCGAGTTCAGCGCCGTGATGCGGATGATCTCCCCGAACCCGAGGGTCACGATCGCAAGGTAGTCCCCCCGCACCCGCAGCGTCGGCGCGCCCAGCAGCAGCCCGCTGGCCGTGGAGATGGTGACGGCCATGACGACGAGGACGAACCAGTTGACCTGGCCGTGCAGGGAACCGAACACCCCGACCGTGTACGCGCCGATGGCGTAGAAGCCGACGTACCCCAGGTCGAGCAGGCCGGCGTAGCCGAGGACGATGTTCAGGCCGAGGGCGACCAGGGCGTAGTTCGCCACGGTCGCCAGGACCGCGCCGAACTCCGCGTCCGGGGTGGACACGATCGGCAGGTTCAGCAGCGGCAGGACGAAGAAGAAGACCGCGATCGCGCACCAGACGAGGATCTGCACCGGTCGGGGCAGCGCCGTCCAGCGGTCGGCGAACGACGGGCGCGACGCGCGGGTCGAACCGCGGGGCGTGGGGGCGGTGTCGGTGCTCATGCGCGGGCCTTCCCGAGGGACTCACCGAGGATTCCGGTGGGGCGGAACAGCAGGACCACGACCAGCAGCAGGAACGAGACGACGTCCTTCCACGAGCTGGCCAGCCCGACGAGCGTGGCGTAGTTCTCCACCAGGCCCAGGACCAGACCGCCGACGAGGGCGCCGCGGATGTTGCCGATGCCGCCCAGGACCGCGGCCGTGAAGGCCTTGATGCCCAGGATGAACCCGACGTTGTACCGGGTCACGGGGATGTGGATGAGGTACAGGACCGCGGCGGCCCCGGCCATGAGCCCGCCGATGAGGAAGGTGAGCTGGACGACCTGCTTCTGGTTGACGCCCATGAGCGCGGCGGCCTCGGGGTCCTGGGACACCGCGCGCACCCCGCGACCCAGCCGCGACCGGGACACGAACTGGTCCAGGGCGATCATCATGACGATCGCGCCGACCAGGACGATGAGCTGGTTGCTGCGGATCTCGAACCCGCCGACCGACAGGACGGTGACGTTCGGCAGCGGGTTGACGAAGGCGGTGTTCTCGCGGGCCTGGCGGACGTACGGGGCCAGGACGCCGTCCAGCCCGACCCAGCCGGCGATGCGGTCGCGCAGGCCCATGAGCTCGGAGAGCATGAAGGAGGCCCCGATGGCGGAGATGAGCGCGACCAGCGGCGGGGCGTTCTTCTCGCGCAGGCGGCGGTAGGCGATGCGTTCCACGACGAGGGCGACCCCGCCGCTGACGGCCATCGCGACCACGAGGGCGACGAGCAGGAGCCCGACGGCCGCGGGCCAGGCCATGCCCTGGCGCGAGCCGAGGAAGGTCAGCGCCCAGACCGCACCGAAACTCCCCCACATGAAGACCTCGGAGTGGGCGAAGTTGATGAGGCGCAGGACGCCGTAGACGAGCGTGTAGCCCAGCGCGAACAGCGAGTAGATCGCGCCGATCACCAGACCCGTGAAGGTCAGGTCGAGGAACGTGGACAGGGGAACCACCCGGGGTGAGGTGAACTGACGGGGAGGGAGGGTCGGACGTGGGACGGCCCCACCCGCCGGTGGGCGGGTGGGGCCGTCACGGGATCAGGAGCCGATCTCCTGGTCGGCCACGATCTGGCCGTCCTCGATCTTGTAGGACCAGACGCTGACCGCGCTCGGTTCGCCCTGGTCGTCGAACTTCAGCTGCTTGGTCACACCCGGCTGGTCGTAGGAGGCGACGTAGGACAGCAGGTCCTCGCGGGTGACGTTGCCCTCGGCGATCCCGTCGAGCAGGATCGTCGCGGCGTCGTACCCCTCGGCCGAGTACGTCGCCGGGGCGGTGCCGTAGGCCGCGGTGTAGTCCTCCACGAAACTGCCCTCGGCCTGGTCCGGCGGCAGGCACGGGCAGGTCACGTACGCACCGTTCGCGGCCTCGACCCCGGCGGCGGTGATGAGCCCCTCGTCCTTGGCGCCGTCGTCGCTGATGAACGCGACCTGGTCGCTGGACAGGCCCGCGTCGCGCATCTGCTTCAGCAGCAGCCCGGCCTCGGAGTAGTACCCGCCGAAGAACACCGCGTCGGCCCCCGAGGCGCGGATGTCGGCGACGACGGCCGAGAAGTCCGTCTGCCCCGTCTGGATGGTGTTGTCCTTGATGTCGGCGCTGCCGAGGTCCTCGCGGACCAGGTCGGCCAGGCCCTTGCCGTACTCGGAGGAGTCGTCGACGACGTACACCTTCTGCTTGCCGAGGGTGTCGGTGATGAACGTCGCCGCGGCCGGGCCCTGCGTGGCGTCGTTGCCCAGGACCCGGAAGAAGGTCTTCCAGCCGTTCTCGGCCAGCGCCGGGTTCGTCGCCGACGGCGTGATCCCGACGAGGCCGGCCTCGGCGAGGATCGGGTCGGCCACCTTGGACTCCCCGGAGAACGCCGGGCCCACGATGCCGACGACGTCGGAGTCCCCGACGGCCTGCTGCGCCTGGCCCTGGGCCTGGTTCTGGTCGCCCTGGGAGTCGAAGGGCTTCAGGGCCACCTGGCAGGCACCGGACTCGGCGTTGTGCTGGTCCACGGCCAGCTTCACGCCGTTGTTGATGTTCACCCCGAGGTTGGCGTTCGGCCCGGTGAGGGCACCGAAGAACCCGATGCTGATGCCCTCGGGGCAGTCGCCCCCGGAGGAGCCGGACGCCGAACCGGAGGAGGTCTCGTCCCCACCGGTGGTGCCGCACGCGGCCAGCAGCAGGGCGGCCGCAGCGGCCGGGGCCGCGAGTTTGACGATGGAGCGCACTGGGCTTGTCCTCCTGGAGGAGAGGGCACGGAGCACGCGCCACGACGCGCGTTCCCGTCAGCACCACCCGGGAGCGGTGGAGCCGTGGTGAACACTAGGGGTAGCCCGGCGCATTCGGGTGGATTCGGTGCACGAGTTCATCGGGTCGTTACACATTCCGGCCACCGGGGCGGCCTGGAACTGCGCAGATGGACCGGTTCACCACCCTCGGCGGCGACAGTGGTGCGGCGAGGGTGCGACGACGGCCCCGCACCAGAGGGTGCGGGGCCGTCGTCGAGCGGGTCGGAGCCGGGTCAGCCGCGGTCGTCGCCGGCGCTGATGACGGTGTTCGCGACCTCGCGCATCGTCAGGCGCTTGTCCATCGACGTCTTCTGGATCCAGCGGAACGCCTCCGGTTCGGTCATCCCGAACTGGGTCTGCAGCTTCGACTTCGCGCGGTCCACCAGCTTGCGGGTCTCGAAGCGGTCGGCGAGGTCGGCGACCTCGTCCTCCAGGGCCATGATCTGCTGGTGGCGGCTCACCGCGATCTCCACGGCGGGCAGCAGGTCGGCGGAGGTGAACGGCTTGACGACGTAGGCCATCGCCCCGGCGTCGCGGGCACGCTCGACCAGCTCGGCCTGGGAGAACGCGGTGAGCAGGACGACGGGGGCGATGCGCGCCTTGGCGATCCGCTCGGCCGCCGAGATGCCGTCCAGGACGGGCATCTTGATGTCCATGACGACCAGGTCGGGCTTGTGCTCCTCGGCCAGGGCCACGGCCTGCTCCCCGTCCCCGGCCTGACCCACGACGTCGTAGCCGGCCTCGGTGAGCATCTCGACGATGTCGAGACGGATGATGGCCTCGTCCTCCGCGACGACCACCCGACGTGTGGTCGTGGCGGACGCGGCGGCGGTGTCGGCAGTGTTCGTCACGCGGGCATCCTAGTCGTCCGCGCGCCGGCCGCACACCGCGCCTACTACCGGCCGTCGTGGCGGGGAGGGTGCACGGAGGGCGCCGCCGCGCTGTGTAGGGTGATCGGCACGCGCCCTGGTAGCCCAACCGGCAGAGGCAATCGACTCAAACTCGATCCAGTGTGGGTTCGAATCCCACCCAGGGCACCGCGCAGGACCACGTGAGACGGGGAGAGCCCCGGAGCAGCGGCTCCGGGGCTCTCCCCGTCTCGGGCGGCCGGTCAGGCGTAGGCGCTGGAGACGCCGGCGGTGGCGTCGCCGATGCGGTGCACGCGAACGGCGTTGGTCGACCCGACGATCCCGGGCGGGGCCCCGGCGACGATGACGACGAGGTCGCCCACGGAGCAGCGGCCCATCTCCTGCAGGCGGCGGTCGACCTCCTTGACCATCTCGTCGGTCGTGGAGATGAACGCGGCGTACTGCGGGTCCACGCCCCACGACAGCGCCAAGCGGCGGCGCGTGGTCTCCTCGGCCGTGAAGGCCACCAGGGGGATGCCCGCGCGCAAGCGGGACAGGCGGCGGGCGGAGTCACCCGACTGGGTGAAGGTCACGAGCAGCTTGGCGTCGAGCTGCTTGCCGATCTCCGAGGCCGCCAGGGTGATGGCGCCGCCCTTGGTGTGCGGGACGGTGCCCAGGGCTGCGATGCGGTCCGCGCCGTGGGTCTCGGTGTTCTCGATGATGCGGGACATCGTGCGCACCGCCTCGAACGGGAAGGCCCCCACGCTCGTCTCGCCCGAGAGCATGAGGGCGTCGGCGCCGTCCAGGACGGCGTTGGCGCAGTCGGAGGCCTCCGCGCGCGTCGGGCGCGGAGCGGTGATCATCGACTCGAGCATCTGCGTGGCGACGATGACGGGCTTGGCCTGGCGGCGGGCCAGCTCGATGGCGCGCTTCTGGACCAGCGGCACCTCCTCCAGCGGCAGCTCCACGCCGAGGTCACCGCGGGCCACCATGATCCCGTCGAAGGCGGCCACGACCTCGCGGAGGTTCTCCACCGCCTGCGGCTTCTCGACCTTGGCGATGACGGGGACGGTGACGCCCTCCTCCTCCATGATCTTGTGCACGTCCTCGGCGTCGGCGGCCGAGCGCACGAAGGACAGGGCGACCATGTCCACGCCCAGGCGCAGCGCGAAGCGCAGGTCCTCGACGTCCTTCTCGGACAGGGCCGGGACGCTGACGGCCACGCCGGGCAGGTTGATGCCCTTGTTGTTGCTCACCGGACCCGGCACGGTGACCGTGGTGACGACGCGGGGTCCCTCGACCGCGGTGACCTCCAGGCCGACCTTGCCGTCGTCGATGAGGATCCGGTCGCCCACCGCGACGTCGCCCGTCAGCCCCTCGTACGTCGTGGAGCACACGTCCTTGGTGCCGACGACGTCCTCGGTGGTGATCGTGAAGACGTCACCGACGGCGAGGGCGTGCGGGCCGTCGGCGAACTTCCCCAGGCGGATCTTCGGACCCTGCAGGTCCGCGAGGACGGCGACGGACCGGCCGGTGCCTTCAGCGGCGGCACGCACCCCCTCGAAGTTCGCCCGGTGGTCGTCGTGGGAGCCGTGGCTCAGGTTCATCCGGGCGACGTCCATCCCGGCGTCCACCAGTGACCGCAACCCTTCGGGACCGGCCACAGCGGGTCCGAGGGTGC
Source organism: Kineococcus halophytocola (assembly GCF_041276425.1). Taxonomy (NCBI): domain Bacteria; kingdom Bacillati; phylum Actinomycetota; class Actinomycetes; order Kineosporiales; family Kineosporiaceae; genus Kineococcus; species Kineococcus halophytocola. Next base: position 156,588 of record NZ_JBGFTU010000002.1, read on the forward strand.
AGACGATCTTCGCTCTGCGCATGCACCGAGCCTATTGCGCCCCGGACGCGGGCCGACGCGTGGGGCGTGCCGCACCCCGGACGGTCACCGGATCATCACCGGCCGGCCGCCGCCCGCGGGGGTGCGCCGGGGTGCGCCGTCCCGGCGTCCACCCCACCATGGCGGCGTGACCACGCACGAACCGCAGCGCGACGCAGCCCGGGACCTCGACTTCGAGCGCGAGATCGACGAGGTGGTCGAGGAGAGCCTGGACCACGAGTACGCCGTGTACGTCCGGCTGCACGAGGGGGGCCGGTGGCCCGAGGGCGCCCTCGCCGGGCTGCTGGCGGACCTGCACGCGGCCCACCCGCGGGTGGAACGGGCGCTGGCCGGCGGGCAGGCCCCCGAGCACGACGTCGTCATCAGCGTCGACGGCGACGGCCTGGACGCCGAGGGCGCCGCCCGGCACGCGCTGGGCCGCGTCACGGCGGCCGCGGCGGCCCGGGACCTGGCCGGGCACGCCGCCGACGTCACGGTGCTCTCGGACCAGGCCGTGTGGACCTTCGACCGCGACGAGGTCGCCGGCTGGTAGCCGGCCGGCACGACGCACCGGAGGGGGTGGGCACCGGCCGGTGCCCACCCCCTCTCGTGCGTGTCGTGCCCGGCCCTCAGGCGGTCAGCGGCACCGCGTCGGCCCGGATGGGCACGGGCAGCGCCGTGTCCCCCATGAGGAACTCGTCCACCGCCGCCGCGCACGCGCGGCCCTCGGCGATGGCCCACACGATGAGCGACTGGCCCCGGCCGGCGTCCCCGGCGACGAAGACCCCGGGGGTGCCCGTGGCGTAGCCCGGCGTGCGGGTGAACCGCGTCCGCGCGTCGGCCTCCAGCCCGAGCTGGGCCACCAGGCCGCCGTGCTCGGGCCCGGCGAACCCGATGGCCAGCAGCACCAGCTGGGCCGGCAGGTCCTGCTCGGTCCCCTCCACCGGCGTCCACACCCCGTCGACCTTGGTGACCTCGACGATGCGCAGCCCGCTGACGCGCCCGTCCTCGCCGACGAAGGCCTGCGTGGAGGCGGAGAACTTCCGCTGGCCCCCCTCCTCGTGGGAGGAGGAGACGGAGAACACCTTGGGCATGGTCGGCCACGGTTCGTGGTCGGCCCGCTCCTCCGGCGCGGTCGGGTAGATGTCGAGCTGGGTGACCGAGCGGGCCCCCTGGCGCAGGGCCGTGCCGTAGCAGTCCGAGCCGGTGTCGCCCCCGCCGATGACCACGACGTCCAGGCCGTGGGCGTCGATGAGGTCGGCGGGCGCCTCCTGGCCCACGGCGACGCGGTTCGTCGGCGGCAGGTACTCCATGGCCTGGTGGATGCCGGCCAGGTCGCGCCCGGGCAGGTCCACCTCGCGCCACTGGGTGGCGCCGGTGGCCACGACGACCGCGTCGAAGCGGTCCCGCAGCTGCTCACCGGTGATGTCGGCGCCGACGTCGACGCCGGCCCGGAAGCGGGTGCCCTCGGCCTCCATCTGGGCCAGGCGGCGGTCCAGGACGGAACGCTCCATCTTGAACTCGGGGATCCCGTAGCGCATGAGCCCGCCGACGGCGTCGTCGCGCTCGTACACCACGACGGTGTGCCCCGAGCGGGTCAGCTGCTGGGCGGCGGCGAGCCCGGCCGGACCCGAGCCGACCACCGCGACCGTCTTGCCGGTGAGGCGCTCGGGCACCTGCGGGGTGATCCAGCCGGCCTCGGCGGCGTTCTCGGCGATCATCACCTCGACCTGCTTGATGGTCACCGGCGGCTGGTTGATCCCCAGCACGCACGCCGACTCGCACGGCGCCGGGCACAGCTTGCCGGTGAACTCCGGGAAGTTGTTCGTGGCGTGCAGGCGCTCGATGGCCTCGCGCATGTCCCCGCGACTGACCAGGTCGTTCCACTCGGGGATGAGGTTCCCCAGCGGACAGGCGTTGTGGCAGAACGGGATGCCGCAGTCCATGCAGCGCCCGGCCTGGCGCTGCAACTGCTGCTGGTCCTGCTTCTCGTACACCTCGCGCCAGTCCATCAGGCGCAGCGGGACGGGGCGGCGGGGCGGCAGCTCCCGCTCGCGGACCTTGAGGAACCCCCGGGGGTCAACCATGCGAAGCCTCCATGATGCGGGTGAGCACGGCGTCGGAGTCCGGTTCCAGCCCGTCGGAGACGGCCTGGGCGCGGACCTCGAGCACGCGGGCGTAGTCCCGCGGGACGATCGTCGTGAAGCGCTGCCGGGCGGCTCCCCAGTCGGAGAGCAGCTTCGCGGCGGCGGTGGAGTCGGTGTGCTCGCGGTGGGCCACGAGCAGGTCGTGGACCCGGGCGGCGGCCTCGTCGGTCAGCGGGACGAGGTCGACCATGTCGCGGTTGACCCGGGCCTGCGGCAGGTCGAGCACGTGGGCGAACCCACCCGACATGCCCGCGGCCACGTTGCGGCCCACGCGGCCCAGGACGACGACCTCGCCGCCGGTCATGTACTCCAGCGCGTGGTCGCCCACGCCCTCCACGACCGCGGTCGCCCCGGAGTTGCGCACGCAGAACCGCTCCCCGACCTCACCGCGCAGGAACAGCCTGCCGCTGGTGGCGCCGTAGGCGATGACGTTGCCCGCCACGATGTCGCGCTCGCGCGGGCCCGAGGCGGTGTCGGGGCGCACGACGACGGTGCCGCCGGACAGGCCCTTGCCGACGTAGTCGTTGGCGTCGCCGAACAGCCGCAGGGTGATGCCGCGGGGCAGGAACGCGCCGAAGGACTGGCCCGCCGACCCGGTGAAGGTCACGTCGACCGTGCCCTCGGGCAGCCCCTCCTCGCCCCACTTCTTCGTCAGCTCGTGGCCCAGCAGGGTGCCGACCGTGCGGTTGACGTTGCGCACGGGCAGCTCGATGCGCACCGGGGTGCCGCTGGCGAGGGCGTCGGCGGCCCGCTCGACCAGGACGTGGTCCAGGGCCTTCTCCAGGCCGTGGTCCTGCGTGGTGGACCGGTGCAGCGTCGAGCCCTCCGGGCCCACCGGGGCCTGCAGGATCGGCGCCAGGTCCAGCCCGGACGCCTTCCAGTGCGCCACGGCGCGGCGGGTGTCGAGGACCTCGACGTGCCCCACGGCCTCCTCCAGCGAGCGGAAGCCGAGGGAAGCCAGCAGCTCGCGGACCTCCTGGGCCACGAACTCGAAGAAGTTCACGACGTGGTCGGCCTGACCGGTGAAGCGGGCGCGCAGCTCGGGGTTCTGCGTGGCGACACCCACCGGGCAGGTGTCGAGCTGGCACACGCGCATCATGATGCAGCCGGAGACGACGAGCGGGGCGGTGGCGAACCCGTACTCCTCCGCACCGAGCAGCGCGGCGATGACCACGTCGCGGCCGGTCTTGAACTGCCCGTCCACCTGCACGGTGATCCGGTCGCGCAGCCCGTTGACGACGAGGGTCTGCTGGGTCTCGGCCAGACCGAGCTCCCAGGGGCCGCCGGCGTGCTTCAGGCTCGTCAGCGGCGCGGCGCCCGTCCCGCCGTCGGCCCCGGAGATGAGGACGACGTCGGCCTTGGCCTTCGACACCCCGGTCGCCACCGTGCCGACCCCCACCTGCGAGACCAGCTTCACGTGCACCCGGGCGTCCGGGTTCGCGTTCTTGAGGTCGTGGATGAGCTGGGCGATGTCCTCGATCGAGTAGATGTCGTGGTGCGGCGGCGGGGAGATGAGCCCCACGCCGGGCGTGGAGTGCCGGGTCTTGGCGATGTTCGGGTACACCTTGTGGCCCGGCAGCTGACCGCCCTCACCGGGCTTGGCGCCCTGGGCGACCTTGATCTGCAGGTCGGTGGCCGAGGTCAGGTAGTTGCTGGTGACGCCGAAGCGGCCCGAGGCGATCTGCTTGACCTTCGAGGTGCGCTCGGGGTCGTACAGGCGCTCGACGTCCTCCCCGCCCTCCCCGGAGTTCGACCGGCCGCCGAGGCGGTTCATCGCGACGGCGAGGACCTCGTGCGCCTCCTGGGAGATGGAGCCGTAGCTCATCGCCCCGGTGGAGAAGCGCTTGACGATCTCGCTGACGGGTTCGACCTCCTCCAGCGCCACCGGCTCGCGGGTGCCCTTCTTCAGCTGCAGCAGACCGCGCAGCGTCATGAGGCGCTCGGACTGCTCGTCCACGCGGGAGGTGTACTTGCGGAAGAGGGTCTCGTTGCGCGAGCGGGTGGAGTGCTGCAGCTGGAAGACCGTCTCGGGGTCGAACAGGTGCGGCTCGCCCTCGCGGCGCCACTGGTACTCCCCACCCGTCTCCAAGGTGCGGTGGGCGCGCTCCTGGCCCTCCACGGGGTAGGCCAGGCGGTGCCGCTGGGCGACCTCCTCGGCCAGCACGTCCAGCCCGACGCCGCCCAGGCGGGAGGTCGTGGCCGTGAAGTACTCCTCCACGAGGGTCTGCGACAGGCCCAGGGCCTCGAAGACCTGCGCGCCGCGGTAGGAGGCGACGGTGGAGATGCCCATCTTGGACATGACCTTCAGGACGCCCTTGCCGAGCGCCTTGATGAGGTTCTTCACCGCGGTCTGGGCGTCGACCGTCGTGATGACCTGGTGGCGGACGAGGTCCTCGACCGTCTCCATCGCCAGGTAGGGGTTGATCGCGGCCGCGCCGTAGCCGATGAGCAGCGCGACGTGGTGGACCTCGCGCACGTCGCCGGCCTCGACGACCAGACCGACCTGGGTGCGCAGCTTCTGGCGCACGAGGTGGTGGTGCACGGCCGAGGTCAGCAGCAGCGAGGGGATCGGCGCGTACTCGGCGTTGGAGTCGCGGTCGGAGAGCACGACGAAGACGGCGCCGTCGGCGATGGCGCGCGAGACCTCCGCGCGGATCTCCTCGATGCGCCGGGCCAGCTCCGCTCCCCCGCCGGCCACGCGGTACAGGCCCTTGACGACGAGGGTCGTCCGGCCCGGGTTCCGGCGGTCGCGGTCGATGTGGACGATCTTGGCGAGCTCGTCGTTGTCGATGACCGGGAACGGCAGCACGAGCTGGTGGCAGTGCGCCGCCGACTCCGACAGCGCGTTCTGCTGCGGGCCGGTCACGGTGATGAGGGAGGTGACCAGCTCCTCGCGGATCGCGTCCAGCGGCGGGTTCGTCACCTGCGCGAAGAGCTGGGTGAAGTAGTCGAACAGCATCCGCGGCCGGGTGGACAGCACCGCCAGGGGGGTGTCGGACCCCATGGAGCCGATCGGCTCGGCGCCGGCGCGGGCCATCGGGGCGAGGATGAGCCGCAGCTCCTCCTCGGTGTAGCCGAAGGTCTGCTGGCGACGGGTCACCGACGCGTGGCTGTGCACGATGTGCTCGCGCGGGGGCAGGTCCCCCAGGTGCACGACGTTCTTCAGCCACTCCGCGTAGGGCTGGGCCGCGGCGAGCTCGGCCTTGATCTCCTCGTCCTCGACGATGCGCCCCTTGGCCGTGTCGACGAGGAACATCTTCCCCGGCGCGACCCGGCCGCGGGTCACGATCGAGCTGGGGTCCAGTTCCAGGACCCCGGTCTCGGAGGCCAGCACGACCAGGCCGTCGTCGGTCACCCAGTACCGCGAGGGGCGCAGGCCGTTGCGGTCCAGGACGCCGCCGATGACGGTGCCGTCGGTGAAGGTCAGGTTGGCCGGGCCGTCCCACGGCTCGGAGAACATCGAGTGGAACTCGTAGAAGGCCCGGCGGGCCGGGTCCATCTCGGTGTTGTTCTCCCACGCCTCCGGGATCATCATCAGCACCGCGTGCGGCAGGGAGCGCCCGGCCAGGTGCAGCAGCTCCAGGACCTCGTCGAAGGAGGCCGAGTCCGAGCCCTCGGTGGCGCAGATGGGGCCCAGGCGCTGGACGTCACCGGGGATGAGCGGGGTGCTCATCGTCGACTCGCGCGCGGCGGTCCAGTTGCGGTTGCCCTTGACCGTGTTGATCTCGCCGTTGTGGGCGATGGTGCGGAAGGGGTGGGCCAGCGGCCAGCTCGGGAACGTGTTCGTGGAGAAGCGGGAGTGGACCAGCCCGAGCTCGGAGGTGAACCGGCGGTCGGACAGGTCGGGGAAGAACGGCTCGAGCTGGCCGGTGGTGAGCATCCCCTTGTAGACCATCGTGCGCGCCGACAGCGAGGGGAAGTAGACGCCCAGGTCGCGCTCGGCGAGCTTGCGCAGCACGTAGACCCGGCGGTCCAGGTCGACCCCCGTCTCCAGCGGGCGCAGCCCGTCGGTGCGGGTGGCGAGGAAGAGCTGGGCGAAGAACGGCATGCAGGCGCGGGCCTGCTGCCCCACGAGGTCGGCGGTCACGGGGACGTCGCGCCAGCCCAGGACGTCCAGGCCCTCGGCCTCGGCGATCTCCTCGATGCGGGCCACGGCCTCGGCGCGCTCGGCCTCGGCCAGCGGCAGGAAGGCGTTGCCGACGGCGTAGGCCCCCTTGGCGGGCAGCTCGACGCCCTGCTCGGCCATGACGGCGCGCAGGAACTCGTCGGGGACCTGGGTGAGGATGCCCGCACCGTCCCCGGTGCTGGCCTCGGCGCCGACGGCGCCGCGGTGGTCGAGGTTGCGCAGCGCGGTCAGGGCGTGCTCGACGATGTCGTGCCCGGGTTCGCCGCGCATGGTCGCCACGAAGGCGACGCCGCAGGCGTCCTTCTCGTGGGCGCGGTCGTAGAGCCCGGCGTCGTCCGGGAATCCGGTGAAGGGCAGCGGGCGGACCTGCCGGCCCGGCTGCGACGCCGTGTGCGTGGACGTGTGGAGCGACATGCAGTGCACCGTCCTGAAGAGAGAGGTCCAGGACCTCGGTGGACAGGGGGTCTCTCGACGGGTCTCCTCGAGGGTCGCCCGGTCGGGCGGATCTCGGGGAGCCGGGTCAGTCTCTTCGAGATGAGGTTCGCGCCTGGGGGGCGCGCACCACGAACGAGGGGCGGCGCTGGCCCCCGTTCACCTCACTGTAACGCGCGTGGTGCCGTGCTCACGTGCACCGGACCATCACACCGAGGTCGAGGTTCGGTCACGACTCCCGCGCGTCCGGCCGCGGGTCGCGGTCCGGTGAGGGGCGATCAGCACGGGCGGTGACGGTGGGCCCGCCGGACTGGTTCGCGAGGTCGTCGTCCGGGCTGGTGGCCGGCGACGACTGCGAGGAATCTACCCGCTCCAGGGCCTCGGGCCGACCACTATTTACCCTGCGTGACCAGACGAATGCGATGAGTGCGATGAGGAAGACGGCACCCGCGACCCACTGGTTGACCCGGAGACCCAGCAGGTGGTTCGCGTCGTCGATGCGCAGCGCCTCGAAGTACGACCGGCCCAGGCAGTACAGCGCGACGTAGGCGAAGAACGCCTGCCCGTGGCGCAGCGACCAGCGCCGGTCGGTCAGCACGATGACGGCCGCGACGAGCAGGCACCACAGCGACTCGTAGAGGAACGTCGGGTGGAAGGTGCCCAGCACCTCCGGGTTCCCCTGCGCGTCCAGGACCGCCCGGCCCGCCGACTCGTCCCAGCGGTGCACCGTCAGCGCCCACGGCACGTCGGTGGCCCGGCCGTACAGCTCGTTGTTGAACCAGTTGCCCCACCGGCCCGCGGCCTGGGCGACGAGCAGCCCCGGAGCCATCGCGTCGGCCAGGGGCAGGAAGCGGTAGCCCGCGCGGCGGCAGGCGATCCACGCCCCCAGCGCCCCGCCGGCGATGGCGCCCCAGATCCCCAGGCCGCCCTCCCACACGTACAGGGCGCGCACGGGGTCCCCGCCCTCGCCGAAGTACGCCTGCGGGGAGGTGATCACGTGGTAGAGCCGGGCCCCGACCACCCCCAGCGGCACGGCCCAGACGGCGACGTCGAGGACGAAGTCCTCCCGGCCGCCCCTGGCCCGCCACCGGCGCTCGGCGATGATCACGCCGAGGACGATGCCGACGACGATGCACAGCGCGTAGGCCCGCACCGGGACCGGGCCCAGGTGCCAGACCGCGACCGTCGGGCTCGGGACGGCGGCGGGGATCACGGCGTCGTCGTCGCGGCCGCGACGGCCCGCTGCAGCGCCGCCGCCGGGTCCGGGCCCAGCAGGTCCTGCGTCGGGACCTCCTGCTTCTGCCCGCCCTGCGGGGTCACCGTGACCGTCGGCGTCCCGGAGACGTCGTTGTCGCGCATGGTGTCGGCGACGGACTGCACGTAGTCGCGGTAGGCGTGCCCGTCGTAGGCGGCCTGCCACTGCTCCAGGTCCGGGACCCCGGCCTGCTCGGCGAAGTCGCGCAGCTGGGCGTCGGTGTACCCGGCCCCCTCGCGCTCGGGCTGGTTGGCGAAGACGGTGCGGTTGTACTCGACGAACCTCCCCTGCGCGTCGGCGGCGGCCGCGGCCTCGGCGGCCCGCTGGGAGGCGTCGTTGCCGAGGTTGCCGTCGAGGAAGGTCAGCGTGTGCACGACGACCTGCGCCTGGCCGTCGGCGGCGAGCTGGACCACCGCGTCACCCGCGGCCGTCTCGAACCGCGCGCAGTAGGGGCACTGGTAGTCCAGCCAGACGTCCAGCGTCGGGGCGCCGGGCGCCGGGGTCCCCGGCAGCGTGAGACCGGCCCCCATCGCGCTCGCGCTCGGCGGGACCTGCTGCTCGGCCAGGGCCACCTCCGCCGGGCGCGAGCGGTTGATGACGACCACGACGACGGCGACGATCGCGAGCACCACGACGACGGCGGTGCTGACCAGCAGCACCCGCCGGCTGCGCTCACGGGCCAGTTCGCGCTGGCGCAGCGCGGCGGCCTTGGCCCGCCGCGCCTCGCGCGCGTCCTCGGCCTGGCCCGCTCGCGCCGGGTGCCCACCGGGCTTCTTCGTGCTCACGCTCGTCTCCTCCGCGGTGGTGCTCGTCAGGGTCGGGTGCGGACGCCGGCGGCCAGCTGCTCGGCCAGCTCCCCGACGGCCCGCGCGCCGGCGGCCGGCGAGTCCGCGTCCAGCAGGCGCTGGACGAACGCGGACCCGACGATGACGCCGTCGGCGTACTGGGCGACCTCGGTCGCCTGCGCCGGGGTCGACACGCCGAGCCCCACGCAGACGCGCTCGGCGCCGGCGGCCCGGGTGCGCCGCACCAGCTCGGCCGCCCCCGCGCCCACCGTGGCACGCGTTCCTGTGACCCCCATCAACGAGGCCGCGTAGACGAACCCGCGGCAGGCGCTCGCGGTCGTGGCCAGCCGGGCGTCGGTGGAGCTGGGGGCGACGAGGAAGACGTGCTCGAGGTCGTGCTCGTCGCTGGCCCGCAGCCACTCCCCGGCCTCGTCGGGGATGAGGTCGGGCGTGATGAGCCCGGCCCCGCCGGCGGCGGCCAGGTCCTGCGCCCAGCGCCGGACGCCGTAGCGGTCCACCGGGGGCCAGTAGGTCATGACGAGGACGGCCGCCCCGGTCGAGGCGACCTCCTCCACCGCGCGCAGCACGTCGGCCGGGCGGGTGCGGTTGGCCAGGCAGACCTCCGCGGCCCGCTGGATCGTGGCCCCGTCCATCGTGGGGTCGGAGTACGGCAGGCCCAGCTCGACGACGTCGGCCCCGCCCGCGACGGCCGCCTTGGCCGCCGCGATGGAGCCGTCGACGTCGGGGTAGCCCACGGGCAGGTAGGCCACGAGGGCGGCCCGCCCCTCGGCCGTCGCCGCGTCGACGGCCGCGGCCGCCGTCCCCGCCCGTGCCGTGGACCCCGTCCCGGGGTGCAGTTCGGTGCTCACCAGCCCGACCCTTCCGCGTCCTGGGGCGCGCCGGCGACCCGTTCGACCTCCGAGGCGACGAGGTCGGCGTCGCTGACGAGCCCGAACCAGCGGGCCGCCGTGTCCACGTCCTTGTCCCCCCGCCCGGACAGGCTCACCAGGACGGTGGCCTCGGGCCCGAGCTCCTGGCCGAGGTCGAGGGCCCCGGCCAGGGCGTGCGCGCTCTCGATGGCCGGGATGATCCCCTCGGTGCGGCACAGCAACCGGAACGCCTCCATGGCCTGGGTGTCGGTGACGGGGTGGTACTGCGCCCGGCCGCTGGCGGCCAGCCACGAGTGCTCCGGCCCGACCCCGGGGTAGTCCAGACCGGCCGAGATCGAGTGCGACTCGACCGTCTGCCCGTCCTCGTCCTGCATGACGTACTGCCGGGCGCCCTGGAAGACCCCCGTCGCCCCCGCCGAGATGGGCGCGGCGTGCCGGCCCGAGTCCACCCCGTCACCGCCGGCCTCGTAGCCGTGCAGCGCGACGCCGGGGTCGTCGAGGAAGGCGTGGAAGATGCCGATGGCGTTCGACCCGCCGCCGACGCACGCCGCGACCGCGTCGGGCAGCCGGCCGGTGAGGTCGAGCACCTGCTGGCGCGCCTCGATGCCGACGATGCGCTGGAAGTCGCGCACGAGCACCGGGAACGGGTGCGGGCCCGCGACGGTGCCGAAGGCGTAGTGCGTCGTGTCGACCGAGGAGACCCAGTCGCGGAACGCCTCGTTGACGGCGTCCTTGAGCGTGCGGCTGCCGGCCGTCACGGGCACGACGGTGGCGCCGAGCAGGCGCATCCGGGCCACGTTCAGGGCCTGGCGGCGGGTGTCCTCCTCGCCCATGTAGACCACGCACTCCAGCCCCATGAGGGCGGCCGCCGTCGCCGTCGCGACGCCGTGCTGGCCGGCGCCCGTCTCGGCGATGATGCGGTTCTTGCCCATGCGCTTGGTCAGCAGCGCCTGGCCGAGCACGTTGTTGATCTTGTGCGAGCCGGTGTGGTTGAGGTCCTCGCGCTTGAGCAGGACCCGCGCGCCCCCCGCGTGGGCGGCGAAGCGGGGCACCTCGGTGATGATGCTGGGGCGGCCGGAGTACGTGCGGTGCAGCTCGGCGAGCTCGGCCAGGAAGCCGGGGTCGGCCATCGCGGCGGTGTGCGCGGCGTCGATCTCGTCGAGGGCGGCCACCAGGGCCTCGGGCACGAACCGGCCGCCGAAGGCGCCGAAGTAGGGCCCGCGCTCGCCGCTGAGGGACCCGGTGGGCGTGGTCGAGGTGTCCGAGGTGGTCACGGGCGCACCGCCTGCACGGCCGGGTGCGCACCGGCGGCGACGAGGTCGGCCACGGCGCGGCGCGGGTCCTCGCCCGTGACGAGCGTCTCCCCCACGAGCACGGCGTCGGCGCCGGCGCGGGCGAACTCCACGACGTCGCGCGGGCCGGAGACCCCGGACTCGGCGACCTTGACCACGTGGTCGGGGATGAGCGGGGCGAGGTCGGCGAAGGTGCCGTTGTCGACCGCGAGGGTCTTGAGGTCGCGGTTGTTCACCCCGACCACGCGCGCACCGGCGTCCAGGGCGCGCGCGACCTCCTCGGCGGTGTGGACCTCCACCAGGGCGGTCATCCCCAGGGAGCGGGTGCGTTCGACGAGGGACACGAGGGCCTCCTGCTCGAGGGCGGCGACGATGAGGAGGACGACGTCGGCCCCCCAGGCGCGGGCCTCCCACAACTGGTAGGACTCCACGACGAAGTCCTTGCGCAGCACCGGGACGTCGACGGCGCAGCGGACGGCCCGCAGGTCGTCCAGGCTGCCGCCGAAGCGGCGCTGCTCGGTGAGCACGCTGATGACGCTGGCCCCGCCGGCCTCGTACTGCGCCGCGAGGTCGGCCGGGTCCGGGATGGTCGCCAGCGCGCCCTTGGAGGGGCTCTTGCGCTTGACCTCCGCGATGACCTTCACCCCCCGCTGCTCGTCGTCGCGGGGCTTCAGGAGGGCCTGGGCGTCCTTGGCCGGCACCTGGCGGTGCGCCCGCTCCTTCAGCTCCTCCAGCGAGGTGAGCGCCTTGCGCGCGGCCAGGTCCTCGCGGACGCCGGTCAGGATGTCGTCGAGGACTGTCACGGCACGAGGGTATCGCCGCGCACCGACAGCCCCGTCCGCCGGTGACCGACCGCCGGGATCAGCGGCCGGGACGCCCCAGGCCGACGGGCTTGCCGTCCGGGCCCTTGACCCCGTAGCCCGCCTTGGCGAGCACGGCGGAGACCACGAGCGAGCCGAGGATGACCACGCCACCGACGATCCCCCAGGTCAGGCTGGGGAAGACGACGGCCAGGCACAGGATGAGGAACCCGACCAGGCACACCCCGACCCCGGCCCACGCCGCGATGCTGTGCCCGTGGCCGTGCTCGTCGACGATGTCGGCCAGGTGCTGGACCTCGGACTCCCCGCGGGACTGCTGGCTCGGCTCGGTGCTCACGGGATCTCCTCGGGGCGGGTCGTCGGCGCGCCGCCGGCGCGCTCGGGTACTACGCACACCGTACCCACTCGGGCCCGGGTCCGCCGGGACGGGTCAGCGCGTGGGGTCCTCCCCGTGCGAGAGCGCGTCCCAGGCCGCGGCCGGGTCCTGGTGCGCCGGGGCGGGCGCACCGGAGCGGGCGTCGCGGGCGTAGCGGTCGGAGGCGCGGGGGTCCTCGCGCCGGCGGGCACCGAGCACCAGGCCCGCCCCGGCCACCGCGACCAGGCCCCCGCCGGCGGCGGAGACGACGGGCCAGGGCGCGACGTCGGTCCCGGCCTGGACCCGCGCCTGCGTCGTGCCGCTGGCGGCGCGGGCCGGGGCGCTGAGCGCGGTGGCGGGCTCGCGCAGCGGGCCGGTGCTGGCGGCGAGGACCCCGGCGCCACCGGCGACGAGCACGAGCGCGGCGACCAGGCGCGCCACCCGCCGGCCCAGGGTCGAGGCGACGACGGCGGCCAGGCTGACCAGGGCCAGCGCCGTGGCCACGGGGGCCGCGTCGCGGCCGGTGGCGAGCACGGCCGTGGTGCCCGTCGCCGTGGCGACCCGGCCCTCGACCCAGGTGGGCGCCCCGGCGCCGAGGGCGACCACGGCCCCCAGCGCGGCCACGAGCAGCAGCGGCCCGCGCGGGGAGCGCCGGCGCGCGGTGGGCGGGTCGGGCGGGGTGGGCGGGGTGGTTGGGGTGCTCACGCGGTCGTGACGGCCAGCGGCAGCGTGGTCGCCTCGAAGCAGGTGCGGTCACCGGTGTGGCAGGCGGCACCGACCTGCTCGACCTCCAGGAGCAGGGCGTCGCCGTCGCAGTCCAGGGAGACCCTGCGCACGTGCTGGACGTGCCCGGAGGTGTCGCCCTTGCGCCACAGCTGCCCGCGGCTGCGCGACCAGTACGTCGCCCGGCCGGTGGCCAGCGTCCGGGCCAGGGCCTCGTCGTTCATCCACGCGACCATGAGCACCTCCCGGGTGTCGTGCTGCTGGACGACGGCGCAGACGAGTCCGGCGGCGTCCCGCTTCAGGCGGGCGGCGGTGCGGGGATCGAGCTGGTTGGACGACACGCGGGTCATCGTCTCACCGGCCGCGGGGCGCGCCGGCGGGTCCGGGTGGCACCATCGGCGCCATGGCCCTCTCCCCCAGGCAGCCCGGTGACGCCCGACGCGAGCGGGACGGGCTGTGCGAGACCGCGTTGCGCGTCGGACCGCAGGCGCCCACGCTGTGCGCCGGCTGGGACGTGCGGGACCTGGTGGTGCACCTGGCCGTGCGCGACAACCGCCCGGACGTGGCGCTGGGTGAGGCGCTGCCGCCGCTGCGCCCGCACCGGGACAAGGTGGTCTCCGAGCTGGCGTCCCAGCCGTTCGAGCAGCTCGTCGAGCGGGTCCGCAACGGCCCGCACGGCCCGCTGCGGGTCCGGGCGCTGGACGGTCTGGTCAACAGCGCGGAGTTCTTCGTGCACCACGAGGACGTCCTGCGCGCCCAGCCCGGCTGGGGCCCGCGCGAGCTGGCCCGCGGCCAGGAGGAGGCGCTGTGGCGCACCGCGCGGGTCCTGGGCCGGGTCGCCTACCGCCGCTGCCCCGTGGGCGTGGTGCTGGTAACCCCCGACGGCCCGCGGGCGGTGGTGCGGCCGGGCGCGGACTCGGTCGCCCTGACCGGCCCGGTCGCCGAGCTGCTGCTGCACGCCTTCGGCCGCCGCACGCGCGCCCTGGTGCACCTGGAGGGGGCCCCGCACGCGGTGGACCGCTTCCGGGCCACGTACCCGGGCGCGGTGGGCGAGTAGCTCAGCGGACGGGGGCGCCCCCGGCGCGCAGGGCGTCCTTGACCTCGGCGACGGTGAGCTGGCCGAAGTGGAAGACGCTGGCGGCCAGGACGGCGTCGGCCCCGGCGGCCACCGCGGGCGGGAAGTGCTCCACCGCACCGGCCCCGCCGCTGGCCACCAGCGGGACGGTGACGCGGGAGCGGACCTCGGCCAGCATCGGCAGGTCGAACCCCTGCTTGGTGCCGTCGGCGTCCATCGAGTTCAGCAGGATCTCCCCCGCCCCCAGCTCCGCGGCGCGCGCGGCCCACTCCACGGCGTCCAGACCGGTGCCGCGGCGGCCGCCGTGGGTGGTGACCTCGTAGCCGGACGCGGTCGCCGGCTCCCCCGCGGGCGTGCGGCGGGCGTCGACGGACAGGACGAGCACCTGGGCGCCGAAGCGCTCGGCGATCTCGGTGATGAGACCGGGCCGGGCGATGGCGGCGGTGTTGACGCCGACCTTGTCGGCACCGGCGCGCAGCAGCCTCTCCACGTCGGCCACCGTGCGCACGCCGCCCCCGACGGTCAGCGGGATGAAGACCTGCTCGGCGGTGCGGCGCACGACGTCGTACGTCGTCTCCCGCGAGCCCGAGGAGGCGGTGACGTCGAGGAAGGTCAGCTCGTCGGCGCCCTGCTCGTCGTAGCGGCGGGCCAGCTCGACCGGGTCGCCCGCGTCGCGCAGGTCGGTGAAGTTGACGCCCTTGACGACGCGGCCGGCGTCGACGTCGAGGCAGGGGATGACACGGACGGCGACGCTCACGGGGGAACGGTACCGTCGCAGCCGTGCAGGACACCGGACGACCAGCCCCGCCCCAGCTCCGGACGACGCAGGTGGACCCCGACGACCGGCAGGCCCTGCGGGCCTGGGCGGTCCCGAGCCGGACGGCCTTCCTGGAGGCCGCGCCGACCGAGGAGGGTCTGGAGGACCGCCGGCGGGCGGTGCGCGGGCACCGGCTCACCGCGGTGCACGACACCGTCGCCGGTGAGGACCGCGTCGTGGCGACCCTGCGCAGCTTCGACTCCGAGCTGACCGTCCCCGGCGCCGGGCCCGTGAGCGTGGACGCCGTCTCGACCGCGACGGTGCTGCCCACGCACCGGCGCCGGGGGCTGCTGTCGCGGATGCTCACGGCCGACCTGGAACGGGCCCGGGGCGAGGGGCACGCCCTGGCCGCGCTCATCGCGCTGGAGGCCCCCATCTACGGCCGCTTCGGGTTCGGGGCGGCGACCCGGGCGACGAGCCTGGTCCTCGACCACGCCCGGGTGGCGTTCCGCCCCGACGCGCCGGCCGCGACGGGGTCGCTGGAGTTCGTCCCCGCGCGGCGCACCGACGAGCTCGCCGCCGTCCACGACACCGCCCGCCGGGCCCGCCCCGGGGCCATCGCGCGCGACGCGGCGTGGTGGGAGGCCGCCGGCCGGCGCGGTGAGGGCCGGTGGCTGGGCCCGCGCGGGCACGTCGTCCTGCACCGCGACGAGCAGGGCACCGCCGACGGGTACGCGGCCTACGACGTGAGCGACGACTCCGTGGGCCGGGTGCCGAACGGCACGCTGCACCTGCGCGACCTGACCGCCACGACCCCCTCGGCGTACCGGGCGCTGTGGGAGTTCCTGGCCTCGATCGACCTCGTGCGGGTGACGCGGGCCGCGGACCGGCCCGTCGACGAGCTGCTGCCGCACCTGCTCGTGGACCCGCGCGCGGTGCAGACCGGCCCGGTCGACGACTTCCTCTGGCTGCGCGTCCTGGACGTCCCCGGGGCGCTGGCCGCCCGGCGCTACCTGGGCTGCGGCACGCTGGTGCTGCGGGTCGCGGACCCGCTGGGCCTGGCGGGCTCGACGGTGCGGCTGCACGTCGCGGCCCAGCGCTGCGGCGCCGACGGCTGGGTGTGCCCGGAGGTCACGACGACGGACGCCGAGCCCGACGTGGTCCTGCCGGTCGCCGAGCTGGGCTCGCTGCTGCTGGGCGGGACGTCCGCGGTGGCCCTGCAGCGGGCCGGGCGCATCGAGGCCACCCCCGCGGCCGCGCAGGCGCTCGCCACGCTGATGGCCGCGCCGGAGCAGCCGTGGTGCCCCACCTGGTTCTGAGCCGGTGACCACCACCCCCACCCCGGCGACTCCCCCGCCCCTCCCCCCGGCCCCGGCGGCCCTGGCCGAGCGGGTGCTGGCCCGCCTGGCCCGGGTCCCGGCCCCACCGGCCGGTCCGCTGGTCCTGGCCGTCGACGGGCGCTCCGGGACCGGCAAGACCGACCTGGCGGCGGTGCTCCGGCGCCGCACCGGGGCCCCGGTGGTGCACATGGACGACCTGTACCCCGGGTGGGACGGGCTGGCCGCGGCCGTGGACCTGCTGGGCGGGCTGCTGGAGCGGCTGCGCCGCGGCGCGGTGGTCGAGCAGCCCGTGTGGGACTGGACGCGGGAGGCCTACACGCGCACGGTGGAGCTGCCGACGTCCGGGCTGCTCGTCCTCGAGGGGGTCGGGGCGGGCTGCGCCGGGCCGGTGGACCTGCTGGTCGAGCTCACGGCCGCCCCGGCCGTGCGCCGCGAGCGCGCGCTGGCCCGCGACGGGCAGACCTACCTGCCGCACTGGGAGCGCTGGGCCGCGCAGGAGGCCGCGCTGTTCGCGCGGCGGCCGCTGCACCCGGACCTGCGGTGGGCCACCGGCCCCGGGGACTAGCGCGGGGCGCGGTCCTCGACCAGCCGCGCCAGCCGCAGCGCCTCGGCGCGGGCGTGGTCCCCGTCGGCGCGCTGGACGCCCATGACGGCGAGGTTCTCCCCGTCGTCCAGGTCGAGGGTCAGCCACGGGTCGGCACCGCCGAAGCGGACGGCCACGACCTCCCCCCACTCCACCTCGCGGGTGAAGACGACGTTGCGCACGACGAGCGCGCGGTCGGTCACCCGCGCGTTGACGGTGACGAGCCGCACCAGACCGCCGGAGACGAGCGCCCCGAAGACGAGCGCGGAGACGGTGTCCTGCCCCGTCCACCCCGACTCCGGGGACAGGGACAGCCCGATGGACATGCCCACCATGACGACGAGGATGCCGATCGCGAACCCCAGGCCCACGACGCGGGCCCGGCGGGGCCGGAACGGGCGGTCGGACACGGGCCCGGCGGTCACAGGCGGCACGCGTGGATGCTCGTGACGAGGATCGCGCGGGCGCCGAGCTCGTACAGCTCGTCCATGACCCGGTTCGTCTCCGAGCTCTTGACCATGGCGCGCACGGCGACCCAGTCGGGGCTGGCCAGCGGCGAGACCGTCGGGGACTGCAGGCCCGGTGTGATGGCGCAGGCCCGCTCCGCGATGTCCTTGGGGCAGTCGTAGTCGACCATGACGTACTGGCGGGCCACGAGGACGCCCTGCAGCCGGCGCACGAGGACGTCGACGGCCGGGTCGGCGGGGGCGCCGGCGCGGCGCACGAGCGTGGCCTCCGAGCGCATGATCGGCTCGCCGAAGATCTCCAGACCGGCCGCGCGCAGCGTCGTGCCCGTCTCCACGACGTCGGCGATGACGTCGGCGATGCCGAGCGCCACGGCCGTCTCCACGGCCCCGTCGAGGTGGACGACGTCGGCGCTCACGCCGTGCTCGGCCAGGTGCCCGGCCAGCAGCCCGGAGTAGCTGGTGGCGATCCGGCGGCCCTCCAGGTCGCGGACCCCCGCGGCGACCCCGGGACGCCCGGCGAAGCGGAAGGTGCTGCGGGCGAAGCCCAGCGGCAGGACCTCGTCGGCGGGGGCGCGGGAGTCCAGCAGCAGGTCGCGGCCGGTGATGCCGGCGTCCAGCGTCCCGGACCCGACGTACAGCGCGATGTCGCGCGGGCGCAGGAACACGAACTGGGCGGCGTTGTCCGGGTCGTCGAGGATGAGTTCCTTGGCCTCGCGCCGCTGGTTGTACCCGGCCTCGCGCAGCATGGCGGACGCGGCCTCGGACAGGGACCCCTTGTTGGGGACGGCGATGCGCAACACGGGTGGGCTCCTAGAGGTGGGCGTACACGTCGTCGAGGGTCAGACCGCGGGCGATCATCAGCACCTGCAGGTGGTACAGCAGCTGCGAGATCTCCTCGGCGGTCCGCTCCCCGCCCTCGTGCTCCGCGGCCATCCAGACCTCGGCCGCCTCCTCGACGACCTTCTTGCCGATGGCGTGGACGCCGGCGTCCAGTTCCCGCACCGTCCCCGAGCCCTCGGGCCGGGTCAGCGCCTTGTCGCTCAGTTCGGCGAACAGGGCGTCGAAGCTCTTCACGGGCACGGAGTCTAGGTGGTCGGGCGGGTCCGCCCGACCACCCGGTCTCCCCCCGTCAGGACGCGGGCGGCGGGGCGACCTCGCGCAGGGCGAGGACGGTCTCCAGCGCCGCCAGGACGGCCTCGGCGCCCTTGTCCTCCCGGGACCCGCGCAGGCCGGCCCGGTGCAGGGCCTGGGCCTCGGTGTCGACGGTGAGCACCCCGAACCCGACGGGCACCCCCGTCGTCACCGCGACCCGGGTCAGCCCCTGGGTGGCGGCGTCGCAGACGTACTCGAAGTGCGGGGTGCCGCCGCGGATGACGACGCCGAGGGCGACGACCGCGTCGACGTCCCGCCGGGCCAGCCGCGCAGCGGCCACCGGCAGCTCGAAGGCCCCCGGGACGCGCACCTCCACCACGTCGGTGACCCCGGACTCACGCAGGGCCCGGCGGGCCCCCTCCAGCAACCCCTCCATGACCTCGTGGTGCCAGCGCGCCGCGACGACCGCGACCCGCAGCCCGCTCCCGTCGACGCTGATCTCCGGGCTCCCGTCCCCGCTCATGCCCTCATCCCTCCGTCGTGCCCCGCGTCGTCCTGGTGGTCGGCGGACAGGTGTGCCCGCAGTTCTGCGATCGTCAGCACCGGCAGGTCGAAGCGTTCACCGAGAGCGACGATCTGGTCCCAGCGTGACATCGACCCGTCGTCCTCCACGAGCTCGGCGATGATCCCGACCGGGGTGAGCCCGGCCAGCCGGCACAGGTCGACCGCGGCCTCGGTGTGCCCGGGACGTTCGAGGACACCACCGGGCCGGGCCCGCAGCGGGAACACGTGGCCCGGGCGGACGAGGTCGTCGACCGTGGCGGCGGGATCGGCCAGCACCCGCGCGGTGCGGGCGCGGTCGGCGGCGGAGATGCCCGTCGTCACGCCCACCGCCGCGTCGCAGCTGACGGTGTAGTCGGTGCGCAGGGAGTCCTCGTTGCGCTCGACCATGGGCGGCAGCGCGAGGGCGGCGGCCCGCTCGGCGGTCATGGGCGCGCAGAGCATCCCGGAGGTGTGCCGGACGGTCCAGCCGATCCACTCCGGCGTCGCGAGCTCGGCGGCGAGGACCGCGTCGCCCTCGTTCTCGCGGTCGGCGTCGTCGGTGACGAGCACGGGGCGCCCGGCGCGCAGGGCCTGCAGCGCGCGGGCGATGCTCACGTCGGTCGTCACGCTCACGCCTGCACCTGCGCCCGCGCCGACCCGGCGGTGGGCTCGAAGGCCCGCAGCCGCTCGACGTACTTGGCCAGCACGTCCACCTCCAGGTTCACCGTCGCCCCCACGGGCTTGGTGCCCAGGACGGTCAGCTCCAGGGTCGCGGGGATGAGGGAGACCTCCAACCAGTGCTCGCCCGCGCCGGGCTCGCTGACGGCCGACACGGTCAGCGAGGTCCCGTCGACGGTGATGGACCCCTTCTCCACGACGTAGCGGGCCAGGTCGGCCGGGACGGCGACGCGCACGACCTCCCACGCCTCCCCCGGCGTCCGCCGCGCGATGGTGCCGGTGCCGTCGACGTGGCCCTGGACGATGTGCCCGCCCAGGCGCCCGTGCGCGGCCATCGCCCGCTCGAGGTTCACCTTCCGCCCCGGGGCCACGTCGTGCAGCGAACTGCGCCGCAACGACTCCTGCATGACGTCCACGGTGAAGGCGCCCGGCGCGGGCTGGTCGACGACGGTCAGGCAGACCCCGTCGACGGCGATGGACGCCCCGTGCACGGCGTCGGAGACCACGACGGGCCCCCGCACGGTCAGCCGGGCCGACTCCGCCCCGAACTCCACGGCGACGACCTCGCCGATCTCCTCCACGATCCCGGTGAACACGACCTGCCTCCTCGAACTGTCCCTGTCCTGCGGTCCCTGCGGCCTGCTCCCGGCGCCGTGCTCAGCGCCGGGTGGGCGGGGGCGGCCCGGCGCGGTCGCTGGGGCGGGCGTCGGCGCGCGCGGGGGTGGACGTGCGGGTCCGGCTCACGGGTCCACCTCCTCCAGGACGTCCGGTCGGACTCCGGGGCAGGTGCGGGGAGGTGGGGTCCCGGCGGCACCAGGGGTGCTCGCAGGGACCGCCGACGGGGCGAGGTCGGCGCACGACGCCGGGACCCCGGGGGCACGCGACGGCGCACGACGACGACGCCGCGCGCTGCCTCCCATCCGGACTCTCACCGTCGGTCCCGGAGTTCCACCGGATCAGCCACCCACCGAGGTGGGGGCTCGCGGACTGTCACCGCCGGTTCGGACTTCCACCGACCCCGGAGCACGCGTGTCGTGCGGTCTTGCTCGTGGCGGTCAGTGTGCCACGCACCGGGCCGCGGCACGGCCCGGAACCACCTCAGTGGGCGCAGGCCCGCGCGGCCAGGTCGCGCAGCTGCCCGATGGCAGCGGCCGCGTCCTCGGCCCCGTAGACGGCCGACCCGGCCACGAACACGTCCGCGCCGGCCTGCGCCGCGCGCTCGACGGTGGCGGCCGAGACGCCCCCGTCGACCTGCAGGCGCACGTCGAGGTCCCCGATGGCCGCCCGCGCTCGACGGATCTTGGGCAGCGTCACGTCGAGGAAGCCCTGCCCGCCGAAGCCGGGCTCGACGGTCATCACGAGGAGCATGTCGAACTCCGGCAGCAGGTCCAGGAACGGCTCGACGGGCGTGGCCGGGCGCAACGCGATCCCGGCCCGGCCGCCGGCCGCCCGGATGTCGCGGGCCAGCTTCACCGGGGCGCGGGCGGCCTCGGCGTGGAAGGTGACCCCGGCGGCGCCGGCCTCGGCGTACGCCGGGGCCCAGCGGTCGGGGTCCTCGATCATGAGGTGGCAGTCCAGCGGCACGGGGCTGACCCGCTGCAGCGCCTCCACCACGGGCAGCCCGAGGGTGAGGTTCGGGACGAAGTGCCCGTCCATGACGTCGACGTGGGCCGCGTCGGCCGTGGCGATGCGGGCCAGCTCGGCCTGCAGGTTCGCGAAGTCGGCGGACAGGATGCTGGGGTTGACCTGGGGTCCTGGAGCGCTGGGCACGCCCCGACCGTAGTGGTCGGCCCCGCGCGCCACCGGCCCGCCCGCCCGCCGGGCCCGCCCGCCGGGCCCGCCCGTCAGGCCCGCCCGTCAGGCCCGGGCGGCGACCTCCCCACCGCTCACCCGGGCGCTCACCTCGGTGAGCCGGTCCAGCAGCGTGCGGACGTCGTCCTGCGCGATGGCCAGCGGGGGCCGGATCTTCAGGACGTTGCCGTCGCGGCCGATGCGGCTGATGAGCACCCCGGCCCGGCGCATGCCCTCCACCACGGCGCGGGCCGTCTCCCCGTCCGGGGCACCGGTGGCGGGGTCGACGAAGTCCACGCCCTGGAACAGGCCCTGACCGCGGACGGCCCCGATGCCCGGGGTGGCGGCGGCCAGGGCGTGCAGACCCTCCTGCAGGACGGGGGCCAGCGCGGCGGCGCGCTCGCGCAACCCCTCGGTCCGCATGACCTCCAGGACGGCACGGCCGGCGGCGGCCGAGACCGGGTTGCCGCCGAAGGTGTTGAAGTACTCGTTGCGGGCGCCGAACTCCTCCAGCAGGTCCGCGCCCAGGACGGTGCCGCCCAGCGGGTGCCCGTTGCCCATCGGCTTGCCCAGGGTCACCAGGTCCGGCACGATCCCGTGCTCCTGGTAGCCCCACATGGACGTCCCGGTCCGCCCGAACCCGGCCTGGACCTCGTCGGAGACGACGAGCCCGCCGGCGGCGCGGACCCGCCGGGCCAGACCGTCCACGTACCCGGCCGGGACCCGGACGAGCCCCTCGGTGGTGAACAGCGAGTCCACCACCACCAGGGCCACCCCGTGCCCGGCCTCCTGCAGGGACGCCACGGCCTCGTCGACCTCGCGCAGCGCGGCCTCGAGCAGGTCGGCGGTCGCCGCGGCGTCCAGCCCGGTGGCGTCGGGGATCCGCAACCGGCGGGCGTGGTCGGCGAAGGGTTCCCCGGCGGCCAGGGCGGTCGTGACCTCGGCCAGCGCGGAGGTGGTGCCGTGGTAGCTCCAGTCCGAGACCAGCACGCCCCGGGCGCCGGTGTGCTGGCGCGCGATGCGCAGGGCCAGTTCGTTGGCCTCGGAGCCGGAGTTGCTGAACGCCACCCGGTCCAGCCCCGGGTCGAACGTGGCCAGGAGCTGCTCGGCGTAGTCGAGGATGTTCTCGTTCAGGTAGCGGGTGTGCAGGGCCAGCCGCTGCATCTGCTCGTGGACGGCCCGGGCCACCTCCGGGTGGGCGTGCCCCACGTGCGGGACGTTGTTGTAGGCGTCCAGGTAGCGGTGCCCGGCGGAGTCCTCGACCCACACCCCGCGGCCGCGGACGAGTTCCAGGGGTTCGGAGTAGAACAGCGGGGAGTGCCGCCCGAGGGTGTGGTGGCGCCGGTCCAGCAGCTCGCGCGTGCGGGGGTCGCTCTGGGTGGCGGCCGGGGTGGTCGATGCCGACACGGGGGTTCCTTCCGTGGGGGTCAGCCGGCGGCCGGGTCGGCCAGCAGGCTCGAGGTGAGGGTGGCGAGGCCGTCGAGCAGGGCCCGGGCCGGGACGCCGGTGCGCGCGGCGGCGTCGCCGGCGCCGCGGATGGCCCCGCTCAGCAGGGTCGCCAGGACGGTGACGTCGGCCCCGGCGGGCAGCCCACCGGCCTCCTGGACGGCCCGCAGGTCGTCCTCGATGAGGTGCCCGACGACGGTGGAGGTGCGACCGGTCGTCCCGACGAGCAGGCCGGCGACGTCCGGTCCGGTCGTGCAGTAGAAGCGTCCCCCCGGCTGGTCCAGGACGTCGAGCAGGGCCTGGGCGAGGGCGCAGATGCGGTGCGTGGGGGTGGTCGCCGGTTCCCGCAGCTCCAACGAGCGGTCCAGCACCCAGGAGGACAGGCGCTGGTAGGCCGTGCGGACGATCTCGTCGCGTCCGCCGGGGAAGTGGGTGTACAGCGTGCCGCGCGAGACCCCGGCGCGCTGTCCGACGAGTTCGAGGGTGAACGCACCGTCCTGGTCGACGGCCCCCGTCTCGTCCAGGAGCGAACCGGCGGCGTCCAGGACCTCGTGGCGGGTCCTGGCCCGGTTGCGCTCGCGCAGCGAACCGGTCGCCGGGGACGGGGTCACGGTGTCGTCCTCGTCATGGCGACCTCCTCGCGGTGGTGTCTTCCCGGCGGTGCCCTCGCGAAACCCGGGGGACGAAAATCACTGTACACACTGTTCAAACTCTGGACGAGGCGTCAGGATGCTGCCACCATCGCACTCGGCACCAGGGGAGGCGAAGCGGCCGGCCCGCCTCCCTCCGCACGTCGAGGAGGGCGCCCCCGACCCCGGGCGGCCCCGCTGCACCACCCCGCACCACCACGAACCGCGGAGGACCCATGGCAGTGCTCGACGAGAACAACTCGGTCCCGCTGGCCCGGCAGGCCCTCCCCGCCTACGGGTTGCCGGCAGACGCGCCCTTGACGTTCATCAAGCTCCGGGAGAACTGCGTCTTCCGGGTCGACACCGACCGGGGCAGTTTCGCGCTGCGCCTGCACCGGCCCGGGTACCGGTCCGTGGCCGAGGTGGCCACCGAGGTCGCCCTCGTGCACCACCTCGCCCAGGAGGGACTGCCCGTCCCCCACGTCGAGGCCACCCTCACCGGGGAACTCCACGCCACGGCCCGCCACGAGGGCCTGGAGGTGCAGGTCGACCTGCAGCGCTGGATCGAGTCCGACGGCAACCTCGACGCGGTCGAGGAGGCGGTGCGCGGCACGAGCACGCTGGAACCGGTCGTCTTCGCCCGGATCGGGGCGCTGGCCGCGCGGTTGCACGACGTCGCCGAACGGCGCGAGCACCCGCCGACGGGGCACCGCACGGCCTGGGACGCGAAGGGCCTGGTCGGCCCGGACAGCCTGTGGGGCGATCCCCGGGGACTGCCCGGGCTCACCGCCGCGCAGGCCGACCTCGTCGGTCGCGCCGCCGAGCACGTCGGCGCCACCCTGTCCCGGCACGAGCAGGTCCCGGCGAACTACGGGTTCATCCACGCCGACCTGACCCCGGAGAACCTCCTGCACACCGGGGAGAACCTGGTCCTCATCGACTTCGACGACTGCGGCGAGGGCTGGTACCTGTTCGACCTGGCCACCGTCCTGTTCTTCTACCTGTCCCACCCGCGCGCCGGGGAGTTCCGGGCCGCGCTGCTGGAGGGGTACGCCGCCCGGCGCCCGCTGACGGCGCAGGACGCCGAGTTGTTCGAGGTGCTGCTGCTGGCCCGGGGACTGACCTACCTCGGTTGGGCCGCCACCCGCTCGGAGACCGAGACGGCCGCCTTCCTCGTCGCCGAGGTCCTGCCCTCGGTGCTCGCGCTCGCCGCCGCCCGGTGCCCCGACGTCGTGGCCCCCGCCGCCCGCTGACCCCGCCCCCACCCACCGCTCTCGAGGAGGAGAACGTGTCCACGTCCCAGGTTCCGCCGCCCACCCCGCAGACCCTGACCGCGAACTCCCTGGGGGTTCCCGGCATCGTCTTCCTCGTCCTGGCCGCCGTGGCCCCCCTCACCGGCATCATCGTCGTGGCCTGCCTGGGCATCGCCCTGGGCAACGGCGGCGGCATGACCGGTTCGTTCGTCCTGGTCGCGGTGGCGCTGCTGCTGTTCGCGGTCGGGTACGCCCGCATGGCCCGCGAGACCGTCCACGCCGGGGGTTTCTACGCCTTCGTCCTCAAGGGCCTGGGCCGGCGGGCGGCGCTGGTGGCCGCCGTCGTCGCCCTGCTGGGCTACAACCTGTTCGTCGCCGGTGCCGTCGGCACGACGGGGTTCTTCTTCGGGACGGTCATCGAGCAGTTGACGGGCCTGTCGGTCCACTGGTTCGCCTGGAGCCTGGTGACCGTCCTGCTGGCCGTCGTCCTCACCCGCCGCGGGGTCGCCTTCAGCGCCCGGGTGCTGGGCGTCAGCCTCGTGCTCGAGGTCCTCATCCTCGTCGTGTTCGACATCAGCGTCCTGGTGCGGACGGGTTTCTCCCTGGACGTGTTCTCCCCCGCGACCATCGTCACCCCGGGCCTGGGCCTGGGGCTGCTGTTCGCGGCCAACGCGTTCATCGGCGTCGAGGCGACCGGGTTGTTCAGCGAGGAGGCCAAGGACCCCGAGCGCACCGTCCCCCGGGCCACCTACCTGGCCGTGGGGATCATCGGGGTCTTCGCCGCCGTCACCGTCTGGGCCATCGTCAGCGCGACCGGGGTCGCCCAGGCCCAGCAGACCGCGCTGGACCGCCTGCCCACCGGTGACCTCGTGTTCACCCTGTCCCAGCAGTACCTGGGCACGGCCCTGACCGACGTCATGATGGTGCTCCTGCTGGTCAGCCTGTTCGCCGCCCTCATGGCCCTGCACAACTCCGCCTGCCGGTACCTGTTCTCCCTGGGCCGGGTCGGTGTCCTGCCCCGCGCCCTGGGCCGGGTCAGCGACCGGGGGGTCCCGCAGCGGGCCTCCATCGCCCAGTTCACGTTCGCCACGCTCGTGGCCGCCGTCTTCTGGGTCGCGGGGATGGACCCCATCAGCACGCTCGTGCCGGCCATGACCGGGACGGGAACGCTGGGCATCCTGTGCCTGCAGGTGATGGCCGCCGCCGCCGTCGTCGTGCACTTCCGCCGCCGCGGCGACGACCGCTGGCTGAGCACGGCCGTGGCCCCCGGCCTGGGTTTCCTGGCCCTGGCCGGGATCGTGGTCCTGGCGGTCGCCAACTTCCCGACGATGGCCGGTTCGGAGTCCCCCGTCATCGGGGCGCTGCCCTGGCTCTACGTCGTGGCCGTGGTGGTCGCGATCGTCTGGGGCGAGCGGCTGCAGCGCCGCTCCCCGCACGTGTGGGCCGGGTTGTCCCAGGACCTGGAGAAGGACGGGGTCCAGGAGACCGCGGCCGCGTCCCGGACCTGACCCGCACCCTCCCCGTACAACCCGCCCCCGTCGCACCGCGACGGCGCACCCCCCGGAGGACCCCGTGAGCACCCCCACCCCGGCCGAGACCTGCGACCTGCTCCTGACCGGCGGTCGGATCTGGACCCAGGACCCGGACCGGCCCTGGGCCGAGGCGGTCGCGGTCACCGGCGGGACCATCCGCGCCGTCGGGGGCGCCGCCGACCTGCGGGCCCTGGCCGGGGACCGCACCCGGGTCGTGGACCTGGCCGGGCGGTTCGTCCTGCCCGGCCTGGTCGACGCCCACATCCACCTCAACCTCGGCGGCGCCCAGGCCCGCTGGGAGATGCCGCTGGCCCCCACCGCCGCCCTGGAGGAGGTCCTGGAGGCCGTCCGCGCCTGGGCGGGCGACCTCGGTCCGCGGGAATGGGTCGTGGGCGGCATCCTCGGCAGCACCGTGCTGGCGCAGGTCGAGGCCGACCCCTCGGCCCTGCGCCGGCTGGACGAGGCCGCCGGTGGCCGCCCGGTCCTCCTGCGCGACGACTCGATGCACAACCGCTGGGTCAGTTCGGCCGCCCTGGCCGCGATGGGCGTGGACGCGGGCAGCCCCGACCCCGAGGGCGGGCACCTCGTGCGGACCCCCGACGGCGCGCTGAACGGGGTGCTGCACGAGATGGCCTCGGCGCTGGTCGAGTCCGCGTTCGCGGCTTCCGTGCCCGACCCCGCGGCGCGGACCCTGGGGTCGATGGAGGCGGCGGTGCGCGTCGTGAACTCCTTCGGCATCACCTCCGTGCAGGACGCGGCGACGACCCCGGCGCCCGTGCAGGCGCTGCGCACCCTGGAGGAGCAGGGCCGGCTGAGCCTGCGCGTGGTCACCTCCGCGCCCGTGCGCCCCTTCCTGGAGGCCAGCGTCGTGGGGGACGAACTCGTCGCCGAACTGCGCCGGCACCGCAGCGACCTCGTCCGCCCCGACTTCGTCAAGGTCGTCCTCGACGGCGTGCCCACGACCCGCACCACCGCGCTGCTGACGCCCTACACCTGCCACCACCAGCACGACACCCCCGAGCACGGGGAGCTGTACTGGACCCCCGAGGACCTGCGCGAGCAGGTGGAGCACTGCTACGACCTGCGGATCGGGGCGAAGTTCCACGCCACCGGCGACGCCTCCGTGCGCGCCGTCCTCGACGCCGTCGAGGCCGTGCGGCGGGTGCGGGGACCGGGCCCGGTCTTCCACGTCGCGCACGCCTCGTTCGTCCACCCCGACGACCTGCCCCGGTTCGCGGCCCTGGACGTCGTGGCCGACGCCTCCCCCTACATCTGGTACCCCGGGGTGATCCCCGAGGCGATCGCCGCGGAGGTGCCCGCCGACCTGGTGGCGGCCATGTGGCCCCTGCGCTCGTTCGTCGACGACGGCGTGGTCGTGGCCGCCGGCTCGGACTGGCCGTGCGCCCTGCCGACCCCCGACCCCTGGACCGGGCTGGAGACCCTCGTCACCCGGCGCAACCCCGACCCGGCGGTCCCGGGGGCCCTGAACCCCGCGCAGGCGCTCGACCTGCCCGACGCCATCGCGGCGCTGACCTCCGGGGCGGCGGCGGCCACCGGCCTGGGCGACGTGGCCGGGCGCCTGAGCCCGGGGTTGTCGGCCGACCTCATCGTGCTGGACCGCGACCTGTTCGAGGTCCCCGCCGGGCAGATCCACGAGACGACCGTCCTGCAGACCTGGTTCCGCGGGGACCTGGTGCACGAGGCCGCGGCGGTGTCCTGACCCCCCGGGGGTCCCCGCGGGGGAGGAGACAGCACGGAACGGCAGGACGCGACGGCAGGACGGGACGAGGAGGAGGTCGGCGGTGCCGGACCTGGGACTGACCGGGGCGCGGGTCCTGGTCGTGGGGGGTGCCTCGGGCATCGGGCTGGCGTGCGCGCGGGCCTTCGCGCAGGAGGGGGCCCGCGTCGGGGTGCTCAGCCGCAGCGCCGCATCGGTCGAGCGGGCCCTGGCCGGGGAACTGTCCCCGCACCGCGACGCGCTGGAGACCGGGGTCGTGGACGTGCGCGACGACGACGCCCTGGGCGCCGCGGTGCAGCACCTGGCCGGCCGCCTCGGCGGTCTGGACCACGTCGTCGTCTCGGCCGGGGTCGACGGGGAGTTCGGGGCGGGGGTGCAGGAGGTCACCCGCGCCGGGTTCCGCGACGTGCTGGAGGTCAACGTCGCCGCCGCGTTCTCGGCGGTGCAGCACGCCTGCCCGCACCTGCGCCGCTCCCCGGCCCCCAGCGTGACGTTCGTCGGTTCGGACTCCGGGTTCGTCACCGCGCCGGGGATGATCGCCTACGGCGCCTCCAAGGGCGCCCTCGTGCAACTGACCCGGGTGCTGGCCCACGAGTTGTCCGCCGACCTGCTGCCGGACCCCGCGGCGGGCAGCGGGATCCGGGTCAACAGCGTCTGCCCCTCGATCACGGACACCCCGATGGCCCGCCGCGGGCTGGGGGTGGACGACTTCACCGGGGCCGGGTACCCGGTGAACTCCGCCGACGACGTCGCGTGGGCCGTGCTGTTCCTCAGTTCCCCGCGGTCCCGGGCCGTCAACGGCGTCTCGCTGCTGAGCGACTTCGGCTACAGCGGGCGGTCGTCCTTCCCGGCGTGAGCCGGCACGGTCGCCCGCACGGCCGGGGTGCTGCCGCGGTGCATCCCGTAGATCGGGTTGCGGGCCTGTTCCTCCTCATTCTCCGGTCCCAGGTCGATGCCCCGGCGGTCGCGGATGAGCAGGGTCGCGGCGAACCCGAGCAGGGCGATGCCGGTGAGGTACCACCCGACGGTGTACAGGGAACCGGTGCGCTGCACCAGCGCCGTGGCGATGGTCGGGGCGAACGCCCCGCCCAGGATCGCACCGAGCGCGTAGGAGATGGACACCCCGGAGAACCGGATGGAGGCGGGGAACAGCTCCGAGAAGAACGCCGCCTGCGGGCCGTAGGTCAGGCCCGTGCCGATGGTGAACATCGACAACCCCAGGGCGAGCAGGACGACCTCGCCGGTGTTCACCAGGGCGAACATCGGGAAGATCGCCACCAGCAGGAAGACCCAGCCCAGGACGTACGTCGAGCGGCGGCCGATGCGGTCGGAGACGACACCGGCGGTGAACGTCGTGACCAGCCACACCAGCGCGGCGAGGGACACCGAGGCCAGGACCGCGGTCCGGTCCATGCCCAGGGGGCCGTCCGCCCTCGTCGCGTAGCTCTGGATGAACCCCCCGGTGGTCATGTACCCGGCGGCGTTGTTGCCGGCGAACGTCAGCGCCGCCAGGACCACCAGCAGGGCGTGGTGGCGGAACAGGCGCACGACCGGGACGCGGGTCGTGGCCCCCCGGGCGGCGATGTCGCGGAAGACCGGGCTCTCCTCGACGGTGCGGCGCACGACGACACCGACGACGAGGAGCACGAAGCTCAGCAGGAACGGGACGCGCCAGCCCCAGTCCACGAACGCGTCCCCGCGGGCGAAGACCCCGCTCATGAGGGCCAGGACGCCCGAGGCGAGCAGCATCCCCAGCGGGACACCGATCTGGGGGTAGGCCCCGTAGCGACCGCGGCGGGCCGCGGGGGCGTTCTCCACGGCCATGAGCACCGCCCCACCCCACTCCCCGCCGGCCGAGACGCCCTGCAGGATCCGCAGCAGGAGCAGCAGGACGGGGGCCGCGACCCCGATCTGGGCGTAGGTGGGCAGCAGCCCGACCAGGGTCGTGGCCCCACCCATGAGCAGCAGCGTGGCGACCAGCACGCGCTTGCGGCCGATCCGGTCCCCGAAGTGCCCGGCCAGGAACGCGCCGAGGGGACGGAACAGGAAGCTCAGCCCGACGGTGGCGAAGGAGAGGAGCAGGGCCGTGGACTCCCCGGCGGGGGCGAAGTAGGTCTGCGCGAACACCAGCCCCGCGGCGTTGGCGTAGATGAAGAAGTCGTACCACTCGATGGTCGTGCCGATCACGGTCGCGGTGGCGACGCGCCGGCGTTCGGCGGCCGACACGCTCCGGACCGGGTTCGGGCTGGGTGCGGGCATCGGTGACTCCCTCGTCACGGCGGGCAGGGAACTGCGGTCGGGAACTGCGGTCGGAACTGCGGTGGGGAACCGTGGAGGTTCCCCGGAGCGGGGTCACCCACCCGTGCGTCGACACCGACGGCCGGACGGCGACCCGGCCCGATCATCGTGCGTCCATCCACGGGGAGCAACCCCGCTGCACCGCAAGGACGCTGCGCTTCACCCGCACAAACGGTCAGTTGCGTGGGCGCGGACCACGTCGGACAGTGGACCCGTCGTCGGGTACGAGGAGGTACTGATGTCCGCCGTGCGAAGGGCTCCGGCAGGGACCAGGACGCGCCTGCGGTCGCGGGGCGTGCAGGGGTGACCGCCGGGGTGACCGCCGGGCCGGGTCTGGTCTGGGCCCTCAAGCGCTCGTTCACCGACTACGTCGAGTCGATGGACGACGGCGTGGTGGAGGTGGCCGGCGGCGCCACCCGCCTGCCCGACGGGAGTTTCCACTTCCCCCCGCTGCCCTCCCCCGACCCGGCCGTCCTGCGGTTCGGCGGCACCGTCACCTGCTCGGGGCACCAGGGGATGCTGGTGGTCCGCTGGGCGGACCCGGAGGTGCTCGACCACGGCGGCCGCCGGTGGCTCACCGTCGCCGACGAGGACGAACCCGGGGGCCGGCGGACGTTTCTGGACCTGGGCGGGGGGACGACCGACGGCGCCACGGTGCGCCACCCCCGCCCGGTGCTGACCGCCCTGGGCGCGGAGGTGTTCTTCGACACCTACCGCCCCGGCACGGTGTTCGACCCGGTGCTCCTCGTCCTGGGCACCGGTGCTCCCGCACCGGCCGGGTGAGAGCACCCCGTCCCCCGCGAAACCCGACCTCGAGGAAGAGACAGATGCCCGGACCCGCACGACCCGCCCCCGTCGCCGACTGGGTGACGATCCCGGACCTGCACCGCGACCCGTTCCCCGTCTTCGAGCGGTTGCGCGCCGAGGGCGGCGTGCACTGGGTCCCGGCCGTGGGGCGGTACCTCGTGACCTCCTACGCCGCGGTCCACGACACCGAGCTGGACCAGGGCACCTTCTCCGCCGACGAGGAGGGGTCGCTGATGATCCGGGCGATGGGGCACTCCATGCTCCGCCGCGACGACCCGCAGCACCACGTCGAGCGGCGCGCCTGGCAACCGGTCCTGCGACCCGGGGTGGTGCGCAAGGCGTGGCTGCCGCAGTTCGAGCGCACCGCCGAGCGGTACCTCGGTGAGTTCCTGGACCTCGGTCCCGGCGCCGACCTGGTGCGCGACTTCGCCGCGCCCTACGCGGCGGAGAACCTGCGCGCCGTCCTGGGGTTCCACAACGCCACCCAGCAGGACCTGCAGCGCTGGTCCCAGACGATGATCGACGCGACCGGGAACTACGCCGACGACCCCGGGGTGTGGGCCAGGGGCCAGGCCTCCTACGACGAGGTCGACGTCGCCCTCGACGAGATGCTCACCTGGCACGCCGAGCACCCCGACGACAGCCTGCTGTCCGCGCTCCTGCGCCTGCCCGAGCAGCAGATGCCCCTGGCCTCGGTGCGCGCGAACGTCAAGATGACCATCGGCGGCGGGCTGAACGAGCCGCGCGACGCGATCGGGGTCGCCGCGTGGGCCCTGCTGACCCACCCCGAGCAGCGCCGGCTCGTGGCCGAGGGGACCTCGACGTGGGACGCGGTGTTCGACGAGACGATCCGCTGGGTGGCCCCCATCGGGATGTACTCGCGCCAGACCACCCGCGACGTCGACCTGCAGGGGGTCCACCTGCCCGCCGGGGCCAAGCTGGGCATCTGCCTGCTCTCGGCCAACCGCGACGAGCGCGTCTGGTCGCGGCCGGACGTCTTCGACGCGACCCGGGAAGGCGGGGGCGCCCACCTGGCGTTCGGCAAGGGCGTCCACGTCTGTCTGGGCGCCGCGGTCGCGCGCGCCGAGGTCGCCGCCGTCGCCCTGCCCCGGCTGTTCGAGCGGCTCCCGGACCTGGCCACGGTCGAGCACGACCCGCCGCAGGCCGCCGGCTGGGTGTTCCGCGGCATGACGTCGCTGCCGGTCACCTGGGACCCGCAGCGCTCCGCCCGGGTCCCGGCGCCGGGTCCGCACGTCGCCGTCGTCGGGTCCGGCCCGTCGGGCTGCTACACGGCCCAGGCCGTGCGCAAGGCGCTGCCGCGGGCCGAGGTGACCGTCCTGGACCGGCTGCCGGTCCCCTACGGGCTGGTGCGGCACGGCGTGGCCGGCGACCACCAGGGCACCAAGGCCGTCAGCCGGCAGTTCGCCCGGCTCTTCGAGGAGGACGGGGTCCGCTTCGTCGGGGGTGTCGAGGTCGGCTCCGACGTCCAGCTCGCGCAGCTGCGCTCGGCCTTCGACGCCGTCGTGCTGGCCCACGGGCTGCACGAGGACGCCCGGTGGGAGGTCCCGGGCGCCGACCTGCCGGGGGTGCACGGCGCGGGGCGCATCACGCGCCTGCTCAACGGCCACCCCGGGGAGGCCCGGCCGGCACCGCGCCTGGGGGCCGCCGTCGCCGTGGTGGGGCACGGCAACGTGGCGCTGGACGTGGTGCGGTTGCTGGCCAAGCGGCCCGAGGACCTGGCCGGCAGCGACGTCGACGACGAGGCGCACCGGCGCCTGGGCGGGGACCTGCGCGTCCTGCACGTGCTCGGCCGCTCGCTGCCGGCGGCGGCGAAGTTCGACGTCCCCGCGCTGCGGGAGGTCCTGGACCTGCCCGGCCTGGAGCACGTCGTCCACGGCGTCGGGCCGGACACCCTGGCGGGCGCGCAGGACCCGCGCTCGCAGCTCGTGCTCGACCTGCTGGGCGCACCCGGTGTGCCGGGGGCCCGGTTGCAGGTGCACTGGTGGTTCGGCCACACCCCCGTGCGGGTGCTCGGCCAGGACGCGGTGACCGGGCTGGAGGTGCGGGCGTGCTGCACCGCCGAGGCGGGGCCGCAGGAGACGACGGTCCTGGACGTGGACGGGGTCGTCACGGCCATCGGGTTCACCGCCGACGCCGGTCAGCGGCTGGCCGTCCTGGACGGGGCCGCCCGGGCCAGCGGGCGGATCGAACCGGGCCTGTACGCCGCCGGCTGGGCGCGGCGCGGGCCGCGGGGCACGATCCCCTCCCAGCGCACCGACGCCCGCGAGCTGGCCCGGACCATCGCCGCGGACCTCGCCACCTGCCCCGGCGCACCCGGCTGGCGGTCCCTCAGCGGCGCGCTGCCCGCGGCGACCGGTTACGACGGCTGGCTGCTCATCGAGGCGCACGAGACGCGCGGGGCGCTGCCCGGTCGCCTGCGGCGCAAGCTGACCGACGCCGGGGAGCTGCGCCGCATCGCGGCGACGGCCACCGGCCTGCCCGGGGGGTCCGCGCCCGCCGCCGCGGCCTCGGAGGGCCGGGACGGCCCGCCGGTGACGATCGTGTACGCCACCGAGTCGGGCAACGGGGAGCTGGTGGCCGACGAGCTCGCCGACCACCTCTCCGGCCGGCACCCCGTGCGGGTCGTGGACCTGGCCGAGGCCGGTCCCGACGTCCTGGACCCGGAGCGGCTGGTGGTGCTGGTCTGCTCGACCTACGGCGACGGGGAGCTGCCGACCACCGCGCGCGCCTTCCACGCGGATCTGCTGCAGCGGCGACCGGACCTGAGCGGGCTGCGGTTCGCGGTGTTCGGGCTGGGCGACCGCAGCTACTCCCGGACGTACTCGCGCGGCAGCGAGATCCTCGAGGAGACCCTGCGCGGGCTGGGGGCGCGGCGGGTGGGCCCCTACGGCCGGCACGACGCCGCCGGGCGGGAGGCGGCCGCGGACCTGGCCCGCGCGTGGGTCGACGACGTGCTGCAGACGGCCGCGACGGCCGGGTAGGGCCGATCGCGCGACGGGACTGACGTCACGGTGCACCACTGGTGTACCGTGACGTCATGTCGACCACCGCCTTCACCCTGCGCCTCGACGACGCGCACCGGGGGATGCTCGAACGGCTGCAGGCCCGCCACCCCGGGGTGTCCCGCCAGCGCCTCGTCGAGCGGCTGCTGGAGCAGGCCGACGACGCCGACCGCGCCGACGTGCAGGACATCGCCCGCGCCATCTACGCCGAGAACCGCGACCTGTTCGACTCCCTGGCCGGCGACCTCAGCGGCAACGACCTCGTGGGCGTGCCGCGGACGTGATCCGCCCCGT
This sequence comes from Kineococcus halophytocola, assembly GCF_041276425.1. Lineage (NCBI taxonomy): Bacteria > Bacillati > Actinomycetota > Actinomycetes > Kineosporiales > Kineosporiaceae > Kineococcus > Kineococcus halophytocola. The sequence goes on from NZ_JBGFTU010000002.1 coordinate 190,778, forward strand.
CCGCTACCTCACGGTCGGCGACGTCGTCCGCTTCACCCGCGTCTTCCCCGACGGCCCGTTCGACGTCCGCGACGCCGGGCTGCTGGCCCTGGCCGTGCAGCGCCCGCAGCTGCAGGTGCTCGGCCAGGACGCCTACCCCGACCTGTCCCGCAAGGCGGCCTCGCTGCTGCACTCCCTGGTGCGCACCCGCCCCCTGCTCGACGGCAACGAGCGCACGGCGCTGCTGTCGGCCCTGGCCATGCTCCACCTCAACGGCACAGGGGTGGGGGCCACACCCGTGCGCGCGGGTCTGGCCCTGACCCGCGACGTCGCCGACGGCACCCTCGACGACGTCGCGCAGATCGCGGCGCGGCTGGACTCCCTCGTCCACCGGCTGGACTGAGCGGGCGGTCCAGAGGTTCAGCGGGTCACGACGTCACCGGGCCGCAGGTCGCGGATCGAGCCGATGCCCATCTGCCGCAGCGTCGTGGCCAGCTCGCCCTGGTAGCGGGTGAGCACGTCGGCGACCCCGTCCGCGCCGTCGGCCGCCAGCCCCCACATCACGGGCCGCCCGACGTGCACGGCCCGCGCGCCGAGCGCGAGCGCCACGGCGGCCTGCGCCCCGCCGCGGATGCCGGAGTCGACGTGGACCTCCACCTCGGCGCCGACCTCGGCGAGGATCTCGGGCAGGGCGTAGGCGGAGGTCACGGAGTTGCCCAGGCGGCGGCCGCCGTGGGTGGAGACGATGATCCCCTCCGCGCCGCCGTCGACGCAGCGGCGCGCGTCCCGGGCGGTGAGCACCCCCTTGCACAGCACGGGCAGCCCGGAGACCTCGGCGAGCCAGCCGATGGTGTCCGGGGTGAGGTCCAGGGCCATGTCGGTGTCGGGGCCGAAGCGTTCCAGCTCGGCCGCGGTGAGGTTGGCCGTGCGGTTCTTGCGCGGGCCCTCGGGCCAGTTGCGCGGGTCGATGGCCGGGATCTCGCGCCCGATGGGGGTGGTGTCGACGGTGAGGATGAGCGCGCGGGCCCCGGCGGCGGCGGCGCGCTCGACGAGCAGGCGGGTCGCCTCGCGGTTGCGGGCGACGTACACCTGGTACCACCAGGGGGCGCCCTGGGCGGCGATGTCGTCGAAGCGGGCACCGGTGTTGGTGGAGACCCCGAGCAGGGTGCCGGCCTTGGCGGCACCGGCGGCGGTGAGCACCTCGCCCTCGGGGCGGGCGCCGACCTGCTGGGCCATGGGGGCGACGAGGATCGGGGCGGCGACCGCGGTGCCGAGGACCTCGGCCGTGGTGTCCTGGGCGGAGGCGTCGTGCAGGACCGCCGGGCGCAACCGGAAGGCGTTCCAGTCGGCCAGGCCCTCGCGGTCGCAGGACCCGTCGCCGGCGGAGGAGTGGTAGTAGGCCGACACGTAGTCGGGCAGCGCGGCGTCGGCGCGGCGGGCGAGGTCCTCGATCCAGGTCACGGACGGCATCCTCGCCCACCCGCCGGCCCGATCGTGACCAGATCCCCCGATCGGGGACCTACGTCCCTCCGCTGTCACCGGTTCAGCGGTCCGGTCCCCTCCGGGACGCCGCACCCGGTCCGTGCCTCAGCCCGTGCGACGGACCAGGGCCACGTGCATCGCGTCGGTGCCGTGGGTGTGGGGCCACAGCTGCACGCCGAGCCCGGCGCCGGCCCCGGGCAGCCCGGGGACGACCCGCTCCAGCACGGCGGGGGTGTCGATCCGTTCCGCTGCGACCCCGCGCTTGGCGGCGGCCTTGAGCGCGTCGTCGACGACGAGGCGCGTCTCGGACAGCACGGGCGAGCACGTCGCGTAGGCCACGACGCCGCCGGGGCGGACGGCGTCGAGCGCGGAGCCGAGCAGGTCGCGCTGCAGGGGCGCGAGGCCGCCGAGGTCGGCGGGGGTGCGCCGCCAGCGGGCCTCCGGGCGCCGCCGCAGGGCGCCCAGGCCCGTGCAGGGGGCGTCGACGAGGACGCGGTCGTAGGCGCCGGGTTCGGCGGCGCCGACCTCCCGGCCGTCCCCCACCCGCACCTCGACGGTCCCCGGGGCCACGGCCTCGACGGGGGCCAGGGCCTGGCGGACGAGGTCGGCGCGGTGCGGGGCGACCTCGACGGCGGTGAGGGCGGCGCCGCGCCCGGCGGCGGTGGCGGCCAGCAGCGCGGCCTTCCCGCCGGGTCCGGCGCACAGGTCCAGCCACCGCTCGTCGCGGCCCTCGACGTCGGCCGCGGCCAGCAGCAGCGCGACGAGCTGGGACCCCTCGTCCTGGACGCGGGCGCGCCCGGCGCGGACGGCGGCGAGGCGGCCGGGGTCGCCGTGCACGACGTGCGCCGCGGCCGGCGACCAGCGGCCCGTGCCGACCTCGACGTGGGCGTCGCGGCCGACGAGGTCGTCCACGGCGCTGAGACCGGGCAGCGCGGCGAGCGCGACGTGGGCGGGGGTGTTGTCGGCGACGAGCAGGTCGACGAGCTCGCCCGCGTCGTGGCCGTGCGCGCGCAGCGCCTCGCGCAGGCTGCGGACCACCCACTGCGGGTGGGAGTACCGGACGGCGAGGTCGTCGTCGCCCTCCCCGGGGGCGACCTGGGCCGCCCACTCGGTCAGGTCCCGGCCCGAGGCCTTGCGCAGCACGGCGTTGACGAGCCCGGACGGCCCGCCGCCGACGTGGGTGCGCGCGACCGCGACGGACGTGGCGACGGCCGCGTGGTCGGGCACGCGCATGGCGAGCAACTGGTGCAGGCCCATCCGCAGGACGTCGAGCACGCCGTCGTCGAGGTCGGCCAGCGGCCGGTCCACGAGGGTGGCCAGCAGCGCGTCGTAGGTGCCGCGCCCGCGCAGCACGCCGTAGGCCAGCTCGGTGGCGAAGGCGGCGTCACGACCACCCAACCGCTTCTCGCGCAGCAGCTTCGGCAGCACGAGGTTGGCGTAGGCGTCCTGGGTGGCGACGGCGCGCAGCACCTCGAACGCGACGGCGCGGGCCGGGTCGACGCGGGTGAAGCGGTCCTGCTTCACCCCGCGACGGGGGGTGCGCACCCCGGGGACGGACGGACCGGTCACGCGAACTCCTCCCCCGGCTGCGGCCGGGTCCCGCGCGCCCAGTCGGACGCGCCCATCGCCTTCTTCCCCGCGGCCTGCACGGTGCCGAGGGCGACCACGCCCGCCCCGGTCCCCACGAGCACGCGCTTCTTCTCCACGAGCACGCCGCCCGGCGCCAGGTCCGGCCCCTCGGCGGGCACGACCGGCCCGAGCTTGACCCGCTCGCCGCGGAACGTCGTCCACGCCCCCGGGTCGGGGGTGCAGCCGCGCACGAGGCGGTCGACGTGCACGGCGCTCGCGGTCCAGTCCACCCGCGCCTCCGCCACGTCGATCTTCGGCGCCAGGGTCGCCTGCCCGCTCTGGGGCGTCGCGGCCGCGGTGCCGTCCTCGAGCGCGTCGAGGACGTCGACCAGGAGCCGGGCCCCGGAGACGGCGAGCCGGTCCAGCAGGTCCCCGGCGGTGTCGCGCGCCCCGACGGGTTCGCGCAGCGAGGCGTGCACGGGGCCGGTGTCCAGGCCCTCCTCGAGCTGGAACACGCACGCGCCGGTGACCTCGTCACCGGCCATGACGGCGCGCTGCACGGGGGCCGCGCCGCGCCAGGCCGGCAGCAGCGAGAAGTGCAGGTTCAGCCAGCCCAGCCGCGGGACGGCGAGCGCCTCGGCGGGCACGAGCGCGCCGTAGGCCACGACGGGGCAGGCGTCGGGGGCGTAGGAGCGCAGCTCGGCGAGGAACTCCGCACCGCGGGGGCGGGCCGGTTGCAGGACGGGCAGCCCGAGCTCCCGCGCGCGCCGGGCGACGGGTGAGGCGGCCTGCCGGCGACCCCGCCCGGCCGCGGCGTCGGGGCGGGTCAGGACGGCGACGACCTCGTGGCGGCTGGCGAGCAGCGCCTCGAGGGGGGCGAGGGCGACGTCGGGGGTGCCGGCGACGACGAGGCGCACTACCTGGCCTGCCCGAAGGTGGCGTGCGGGGACACCTTGACCTGCGGGGTCTCCAGGCCCATCCACTCCGCCTCGCGGACGGCCTTGAGCGCGAGCTTGCGCTGGGCCTTGTCGAGGCGGTCGATGAACAGGACGCCGTCGAGGTGGTCGGTCTCGTGCTGGATGGCGCGGGCCTTGAACTCCGAGCCGGAGATGGTCACGGGTTCACCGTGCATGTCGAAGCCCGTGGCGACGACGTGCAGGGAACGCTTCGTGTCGGCGACGATCCCGGGGAACGACAGGCACCCCTCGTCGCCCTCCTGGCACTCCTCCGACAGGTCCAGGACGGGGTTGACGAGGTGCCCGAGCTCACCGTCGGCGTGGTAGGTGAACACGCGCAGCGAGACGCCGAGCTGGGGCGCGGCCAGCCCGGCGCCGGGGGCGGCGAGCATCGTCTCCTCGAGGTCCTTGACGAGCTGGCGCAGCTCCTTGTCGAAGGTGGTGACCTCGGCCGCGCGCTGGCGCAGGACCGGGTCCCCGAAGAGGCGGATCGGCTGGACGGCCACGGAACTCCCTGGATCGGCGTGCGGTGTGCGCCCTCGATCCTACGTCCGTGACGGCCCTCCACCGTCGAGGGTGACGCTGCGCGCAGGCGCCCTCGCGGCGGGTCGTCGCGCTGGCCTCCGCGGGCGACCCGGCTCGGACGGGCGGGTGACGTCGGGTCCCGGAACGGCCGACCGAGACCCAGGCTCGCCCCGTGCACCTCACGAACCACAGCTTCGCGTTCACCGTCGGCGCCGTGCTGGCCTTCGCCGTCCACGTCGACCTCGCGGTCGTCGACCTGACGGCCGTGGGCTGGATCCTCATGCTCGTGGCGCTGGTCTCGACGCTGCTGGAGGTCGTCGGCCGGTCGGTGCGGACCCGCGCGCTGCGGGCGGGGTCCGGGCCGCAGCCCGTCCCCGCCCGCGCGCTGAGCCCCGCCCGGGTCCCCCCGCCGGTGGCGTCGTGGGACACCCGCGCGTTCCGCGCCGTCCCGCGCCCGGCCGGGGAGTCCTGAGGGCCTAGACCTCGCGCTGCTTGGGCGAGGACTCGTGGGTCTTGGCCGGGTCGCGCTCCACGACGTCCCCGAGGACGGCGTCGATGCGCTCCAGGGCGTCGGCCGGGATCCTCACGCCCGCCGCGGCGGCGTTGTCGTGCACCTGCTCGGGCCGGGACGCGCCGATGATCGCGGTGGCGACGTTCTCGTTCTGCAGCACCCAGGCGACGGCGAGCTGCGCCATCGACAGGTCCAGGTCCGCCGCGATGGGCTTGAGCTCCTGGACGCGGGACAGGACGTCGTCGCGCATCCAGCGCTGGATCATGCTCGCGCCGCCCTTGTCGTCGGTGGCGCGGGAGCCGGCGGGCAGGTCACCGCCCGGGGTGTACTTGCCGGTGAGGACGCCCTGGGCGATGGGCGACCACACGACCTGGCTGATGCCCAGCTCCTTCGAGGTCGGGACGACCTCCTCCTCGATGACGCGCCACAGCATCGAGTACTGCGGCTGGTTGGACACGAGGGAGACGCCGAGGTCCTTCGCCAGCTCGGCACCGGCGCGCAGCTGCTCGGACGTCCACTCACTGACGCCGACGTACAGGACCTTGCCCTGCCGCACGAGGTCGGCGAACGCCTGCATCGTCTCCTCCAGCGGCGTCGCGTAGTCGTAGCGGTGCGCCTGGTAGAGGTCGATGTGGTCGGTGCCGAGCCGGCGCAGCGACCCCTCGCACGCCTCCAGGACGTGCTTGCGGGACAGGCCGGTGTCGTTGTGCCCCTTGGGGCCGATGGGCCCGAAGACCTTGGTGAGGATCTCCAGGGACTCCCGCCGCTGCCCCTTCAACGCCTCCCCCAGGACGGTCTCGGCGGCGGTGTTGGCGTAGACGTCGGCGGTGTCGAAGGTCGAGATGCCGGCGTCGAGGGCGGCGTGCACGCACGCCACCGCCGCCTCGTTCTCCACCTGGGACCCGTGGGTCAGCCAGTTGCCGTAGGTGATCTCGCTGATCTTCAGGCCGGAACGGCCGAGGTGTCGGTACTCCACACCGGAAAGCCTGTACCCGCTCGCGCGCTCGCGCGCCCTGGACCGCGCTCGTCAGCCGATCTGCAGGGGGTCCACCCGCACCCGCACCAGCGGCAGCTTGCGGACGCTGCGCCCGGCGGTGACGGTCTTGACCGCGGCCGCCAGCTCGCCGGAGTGCTCCCGCGGGACGCGCACGACGCTGCGGACGGCGGGGGCGTGCCCGGGCCGGTCCGGCACCGGCAGGGGCCCCAGGACCCGCATCCCGGGCAGCGCGGGCAGGGCGGTGACGAACTCCTCCACGTCGGCCGCGGACCCGATGAGCCCGGCGAACCGCGCGGCCGGCGGCAGGTCCAGCTCGCGGCGCTGGGCGAGTTCCCGTTCGGCGAACCCGGCCGGGTCCCAGCGCACGAGGGCCTGCGCGGGCGCGGCCTGCGGGTCGGCGACGAGTACGACGGCGCCACCGGCCGAGGCCGGTTGCACGAGGGCGGCCGCCGCGGTCCAGCGGCGGTGGGCCTCCTCGGCGGCGCGCAGGTCCGGGCGGGCCAGCAGCGCCCACCCGTCCAGCAGCAGGGCGGCGGCGTACCCCTGCAGGGCCACGGGTTCGGCGCCGGGGGTGGCGATGACCAGGGACGGCCCGCCGGGGACGACGTCCAGGACGTGCGAGCCGCCGGAGGTGCGCACGTCGACGCCGGGGAAGGCGCGGCCGAGCTCCTCGGCGGTGCGCCGGGCCCCGGTGACCACGGCGCGGAACCGGCCGTCCCCGCAGTGCCCGCACGTCCAGTCGGTGGCGGGCCGCCCGCACCAGCGGCAGGTGGCCCGCTCCCCCGCGCCGGGCACGGCGAGCGGGCCGTGGCAGGAGGTGCAGCGGGCCGGTTCCCGGCAGGTCTGGCAGGCCAGCGTCGGGACGTACCCCGTGCGGGGCACCTGCACCAGGACCGGCCCGCGCCGGACGGCCTCGCGCAGGACGCGCCAGCCGTCGCTGGGCAGGCGCGCGGCGGCGGCCAGCGGGTCCTGCGCGTCGGGCCCGGAGGTGCCGGCGATGGCGATGCGCGGGGCGGTGGCGCGGACGGTGTCGCGGGTGGCCAGCACCGGCCGGGCCCAGCCGGACTCCAGGAGCAGCTGCGTCTCCGCGGTGCGGGTCCACCCCGCGAACAGGGCCGCGGCCCCGGCCTGCTCGGCGCGCAGGACGGCGACCTCGCGCACGTGCGGGTAGGGCGCGCGCTGCTCGGCGTGGGAGTCGTCCCCGTCCTCCAGCACGGCCACGAGCCCGAGGTTGGGCAGCGGGGCGAAGACGGCGGCGCGGGTGCCGGCCACGATCCGGGCCCGCCCCGTCAGCGCCTGCAGGAAGGAGCGGTAGCGGGCCGCGGGGCCCAGGTCGGCCTCCAGCCGGACGTGCCCCTCGGGCACGACGCGGTCCAGCGCGGCCGCCAGCCGGTCCAGGTCGCGGTGGTCGGGCACGACGAGCAGCGCGGTGCGCCCCGAGGCCAGGGTGGCGCGGGCGGCGAGGGCGAGCAGCGCGAACGGGTCGCTGCCGGGGGCGAACGTGGCCACCGCGCGCGGGGAGTGCCCGTCGCGGACGTGGGCCAGGAACGCCGGGCCGGCCTGGTGGCGCTGCCAGCCGAGCAGGTCCGGGCCCGCCCGCAGGTCCAGCGCGACGGGGTCGTGCCGCACGGGCTCGGCCGTGAGCACCTGCTCCTCGGCCCCGGCGTGCCGGCCGGGCACGGCCAGGCGCACCACGTCCGAGAGCGTGCCGCCGTACTCGGCGGCGACCCGCCGGCACAGCTCCAGCGTGGCGCCGGGCAGCACCGGCAACCCGGACACCACGCGCCGCAGCCGCGCCATCCGGCCGGTGTGGTCGGTGCCGGCCAGCCGCTCCAGGACGTAGCCCTCGGCGTCGGTGCCCGCGAACGGCACGCGCACGAGCCGGCCCGGTTCGGCGGTGTGCTCCATCGAGGCCGGGACGAGGTAGTCGAAGGGCCGGTCCAGGTGCGGCAGCGCCGAGCTGAGCAGCACCCGGGCCACCGGGTCGGTCGTCGTGACGTCCTCGGGTGCCTTCGCCCGCCGCGCCGCGCGCTTGCGCGCGGTCCCCGGGTCCGGCCCGTCGGCGGCGGGCCGGACCTGCTCCTGGGGGCTCAGTTCCCCGTCGCGGCGCGCAGCGCGTCGACGCGGTCGGTGCGCTCCCAGCTGAAGCCGGGCAGCTCACGGCCGAAGTGGCCGTAGGCGGCGGTCGCGGCGTAGACGGGCTGCAGCAGCTCCAGGTCGCGCACGATCGCGGCCGGGCGCAGGTCGAACACCTCGCGGATGGCGGCCTCGATGCGGCCGCGGGCGACCGTCTCGGTGCCGAACGTCTCCACGTACAGGCCGACGGGCTGGGCCTTGCCGATGGCGTAGGCGACCTGCACCTCGCAGCGCGTGGCCAGACCCGCGGCGACGACGTTCTTGGCGACCCAGCGCATCGCGTAGGCGGCGGAGCGGTCGACCTTGGAGGGGTCCTTGCCGGAGAAGGCGCCGCCGCCGTGGCGGGACATCCCGCCGTAGGTGTCGACGATGATCTTCCGGCCCGTCAGGCCCGCGTCGCCCATCGGGCCGCCGATCTCGAAGCGGCCCGTGGGGTTGACCAGCAGCCGGATGTCGGAGGTGTCGAGGTCCAGACCCTCCAGGACGGGCTCGATGACGAACCGGCGCACGTCCGGGGTCAGCGTCTTGACGAGGTCGACCTCCGGTTCGTGCTGGGTGGACAGCACGACGGTGTCCAGGCGCACGGCGCGGTCGCCGTCGTAGCCGATGGTGACCTGGGTCTTGCCGTCGGGGCGCAGGTAGGGGATCTCCCCCTTCTTGCGCACCTCGCTCAGCCGCTGGGACAGCCGGTGCGCCAGGTGGATCGGCAGCGGCATGAGCTCGGGGGTGTCGTCGCACGCGTACCCGAACATCAGGCCCTGGTCACCGGCGCCCTGCAGGTCCAGGGGGTCCGCGCCGCCGCCGACGCGGTTCTCGTAGGCCTCGTCGACGCCCTGGGCGATGTCCGGGGACTGCGAGCCGATGGACACCTCGACCCCGCAGGTGCGGCCGTCGAAGCCCTTGGCCGAGGAGTCGTACCCGATGTCCAGCAGCGTGCGGCGCACGATCGTGGGGATGTCGGCGTAGGCCTCGGTCGTGACCTCCCCGGCGACGTGGACGAGCCCGGTCGTGACCATCGTCTCGACCGCGACGCGGCTGCGGGGGTCCTGCGCGAGCAGCGCGTCGAGGATCCCGTCGGAGATCTGGTCGCAGATCTTGTCGGGGTGCCCCTCGGTGACCGATTCGGAGGTGAACAGGCGCAAGGGGGTGGTCACTCAGGCTCCAGGGTCAGCGGAAGGGGCGGGTGTCGGGACGACGGGAGGAAGCATAGGCACGACCGCGTCCCACACCGCATCGGCCACCACGTCCTTGCTCGTCTCGGGCACCTCGCGCTCGGTGCCGTCGCGGCCCAGGACCACGACGGCGTTCGTCGCGGTCGCGAACCCCTTGGTCTCCCCCACCTCGTTGAGCACGAGCAGGTCGCAGCCCTTGCGGGCCAGCTTGGCCCGGCCGTGCTCCAGCACCGAGCCGGTCTCGTCGCCGGTCTCGGCGGCGAACCCCACGAGGACGGGCGCGGCCCCCTCGCGCTCGGCGACGAGCCCGGCCAGGACGTCGGGGGTGCGTTCGAGCACGACGACGGGGTCCCGGGACGGGTCCTCGGACTTCTTGATCTTGGCCTCGGCGCGCGCCGAGGGCCGGAAGTCGGCGACGGCGGCGGCCATGACGACGGCGTCGGCGTCCGCGGCGGCGGTCTGCACCGCCCGCGCCAGCTCGGCGGCGGTACCGGCCGGCACGACCTGCACGGCCGCCGGGACGGGCACCTCCAGGTGCGCGGCGACGAGGGTCACGTGCGCCCCGCGCGCGGCGGCGGCCGCGGCCAGCGCTACGCCCTGCCGCCCCGAGGAGCGGTTGCCCAGGAAGCGCACGGGGTCCAGGGGTTCGCGGGTCCCGCCGGCCGAGACGACGACGCGGCGACCGGCGAGGTCGCGCGGGCGCGAGCCCGACCCCAGCAGCCGCCGGCACGCCGCGGCGACGTCGGCCGGCTCGGGCAGGCGCCCGGGGCCGGAGTCCGCACCGGTCAACCGGCCCGAGGCCGGGTCCAGGACGGTCACCCCGCGCGAGCGCAGCAGCGCGACGTTGGCCTGCACCGCCGGGTTCAGCCACATCTCGGTGTGCATGGCCGGGGCCAGCAGGACCGGGCACGTGGCCGTCAGCAGGACGTTGGTCAGCAGGTCGTCGGCCAGGCCGTGCGCGGCGCGGGCCAGCAGGTCCGCGGTGGCGGGGGCGACGACGACGAGGTCGGCGTAGCGGCCCAGCCGCACGTGCGGCACCTCGTCGGCGTGCGTCCACACGTCGGTGGCCACCGGCTTGCCGGACAGGGCCTCCCACGTGGCGCGGCCCACGAACCGCTCGGAGGCGGCGGTGGGCACGACGGTCACGTCGTGCCCGGTCTCGCTCAGCTCCCGCAGGAGCAGCGCCGCCTTGTAGGCGGCGATCCCGCCCGCGACCCCCAGGACCACGCGGGGGGCCCGGGAGCCGGGGGCGGGCCCCTCGCTCACAGCGCGGTGCTCACTGCTCGATGGGCTCGGAGGTCAGCAGACCCTCGTTGATCTCACGCATGGCCACGGACAGGGACTTCTCCTGCACGTGGGTCTCCACCAGCGGGCCGACGTACTCCAGCAGGCCCTCGCCCAGCTGGGAGTAGTACGCGTTGATCTGACGGGCGCGCTTGGCCGCGTAGATCACCAGGGCGTACTTGGAGTCGGCGACCGTCAGCAGGTCGTCGATGGGCGGGTTGGTGATGCCCTCGGGCGCCGCGACGGTTCCAGCCACGATCAGTTCTCCTCGCGTCGAAAGAGCCGGTCAGCTGACCGGCAGACCCATCCATCTTACGAGCTCGTCCGTGGCCCGCTGCACGTCGTCGTTGTAGATGGTCACGTCGAACTCCGGTTCGGCGGCCAGCTCCACGCGCGCGGTCGCCAGCCGGCGCTCGCGCTCGGCCTCGGTCTCGGTGCCGCGCCCGACGAGGCGGCGGACCAGCTCCTCCCAGCTCGGCGGGGCGAGGAAGACGAACCCGGCCTCCAGGTCGGTGCCCCGCGTGGCCTGGCGGACCTGGCGGGCCCCGGCGAGGTCGATCTCCAGCAGCGCCGGGCGCCCGGAGGCCAGCACCTCCTGCACCGGCCCGCGCGGCGTGCCGTAGCGGTGCCGGCCGTGGACGCGGGCCCACTCCAGCAGCTCCCCGTCGCGCACGTAGCCGTCGAAGGTGTCCTCGGAGACGAAGTGGTAGTGCACCCCGTCGACCTCGCCGGGACGCCGCGCGCGGGTGGTGGCCGAGACGGAGATCCAGATGTCGGGGTACCGGGCCCGCAGGTCGGCCGAGACGGTGCCCTTGCCGACGGCGGTGGGACCGGCCAGCACGGTCAGGCGGTGACGCGGGGACGGGCGCGGGGACGGGCGCGGGGACTGCACAGCGTTCAGGACGCGCTCCCGTTGGCGGACCCGAAGCGCTCGACGAGGGCGGCGATCTGGTGGGCGCCCAGGCCGCGCACGCGCCGGGACTCCGAGATCCCGATCTCCTCCATGATCTGCCGGGCGCGGACCTTGCCCACGTTGGGCAGCGACTCCAGCAGGGCCGAGACCTTCATCTTGCCCAGGACCTCGTTCTCCTGGCCCTCCGCGATGACCTCCTCCAGGCTGCCGCCGGTGTACTTCAGGCGGTGCTTCACCTCGGCCCGCTCGCGGCGGGCCGCCGCGGCCTTCTCCAGGGCGGCGGCGCGCTGTTCGGCGGTCAGGGGAGGCAGAGCCACTTCATCACCTCGGGTCGTAGCGCTCGCAGGACGGGTGCCCCGGCGGTCCGGGTGAACCTATCCACCCAGGTCACGGGCCTGCAACGGCGGGGCCCTGCGCGAGCTGGGCGGGGTCGGCCCCCCGGTGGGGCACCAGCCGCCCCGCCTCGACGTCCTCGGCGAAGTGGCACGCGACCCGGTGCCGCGGGGAGTGCCCGGGCAGCACCCGCAGCTGGGGGCGCTCGTCGTGGCAGCGGGTCTCCTGCACCCACGGGCAGCGCGTGCGGAACCGGCAGCCGGTGGGCGGGTCGGCCGGGCTGGGCAGGTCCCCCACGAGGCGGACCCGCTCGCGGGCGGCCTCGGCGACGGGGTCGGGCACGGGCGCGGCGGACAGCAGCGCCCGCGTGTAGGGGTGCAGCGGCCGGTCGTACAGCTCGCCGCTGGGCCCCTCCTCGACGAGGCCGCCGAGGTACATGACCCCCACCGTCGTCGAGACGTGCTTGACGACGGCGAGGTCGTGGGCGATGACGAGGTAGGTCAGGCCCAGGTCGCGCTGCAGCTCCTCGAGCAGGACGAGGACCTGGGCCTGGACGGAGACGTCCAGGGCCGAGACCGGTTCGTCGGCGACGAGCAGCGCCGGGTCCAGGACGAGGGCCCGGGCGATGCCGACGCGCTGGCGCTGGCCCCCGGAGAACTCGTGCGGGTACTTCGCGCCCGCCCCCGCCGGCAGCCCGACGCGCTCCAGCAGCCCGCGCACGCGGGTGCGCCACGCCGACGGCCCGCCCGGGACCCGGTGCACCGCCAGGGGTTCGGTCAGGGCGCTCTCGACCGTCTGGCGCGGGTCCAGGCTGGCCAGGGGGTCCTGGAAGACCATCTGCATGCGCTTGCGCTCCCGGCGCAGCTCCTCCGCGCCGAGCGCGAGCACGTCGCGGCCGTCGAGGTGCACCGACCCGGCGGTGGGTTCCTCCAGGCGCAGCACGGCCCGGCCCAGCGTCGACTTCCCGCAACCGGACTCCCCCACGAGGCCGTACGTCGTGCCGCGCGCGACGTCCAGGGAGACCCCGTCGACGGCCTTCACGGCCCCGACGCGGCGCTGCAGGATCCCCGAGCGGAGGGGGTAGTGGACCTGCAGGTCGCGCACGGACAGCAGCGCCTCGGGCGCCGCGGCCTCCCCCACCTCGTTCGTCATCGGGCGACCTCCAGCTCGGCGGGGTGGACGCAGCGGGCGGAGTGGGCGGCGGGGCCACCGGCCGCGTCCAGCCCGATGAGCCCGGCGCGGCAGGCCTCGTCGGCGACGGCGCAGCGGGGGGCGAAGGCGCAGCCCACGTCCCACGGCAGCCGGTCCTGGACCGAGCCGGGCACGGGCTGCAGGGCGGTGCCCTCGGGGGCGTCGACGCGGGGGACGGCCGCGAGCAGACCGGTCGTGTAGCGGTGCCGGGGCCGGGCGAACAGCTCCTCGCGCCGGGCCCGCTCGACGACCTTGCCCGCGTACAGGACGTTGACCCGGTCGCACGTGCCCGCCACGACGCCGAGGTCGTGGGTGATGAGGACCATCGCCGTGCCCGACTCCCGCACCAGCCCCGTCAGCACGTCCAGCACCTGCGCCTGGATCGTCACGTCCAGGGCCGTCGTCGGCTCGTCGGCGATGATGAGCCGCGGGGAGCAGGCCAGCGCGATGGCGATGAGGACGCGCTGGCGCATCCCGCCGGAGAGCTGGTGGGGGTACTCCCCCACCCGCCGGCGCGGGTCGGGGATGCCGACGCGCCCCAGCAGCTCCACGGCCTCCTTCTTCGCCGCCGCCCGGTCCAGGTCGGTGTGGGTGCGCAGCACCTCCGTGAGCTGCCGGCCCAGGGTCAGGACGGGGTTCAGCGAGGTCATGGGGTCCTGGAACACCATGGCCAGGTCCTTGCCGCGGCGGCGGGCGAGCTGGGCGGGCGAGGCCCGCAGCAGGTCGGTGCCGTCGAAGCGGACGGACCCGCTGACCCGGGCCGAGCGCCGCGGCAACAGGCCCATGACGGCCAGGGACGTGACGGACTTGCCGCAGCCGGACTCCCCGACCAGGCCCACGACCTCACCGGCGTCGACGTCGAAGGACACCCCGTCGACGGCGGTGAAGTCCGGCGAGCCCTTGCGGGAGAACGTCACCCGCAGGTCCTCGACCTCGAGCAACGTCATCGCGAACTCCTCGGGTCCAGGGCCTCACGCAGCGCCTCGCCGAGCAGGGTGAACCCCAGCGCGGTGACGGCGATGGCGAGACCGGGGTACAGCGCCAGCATCGGCGCCTGGTCGAGCCGGGCCTGGGCGGTGACGAGCATGCGCCCCCACTCGGCGACGGCGGGGTTCGGGTCGCCCAGCCCCAGGAAGCTCAGCGCGGCGACCTCGATGACGGCGGTGGCCAGCGTCAAGGTGGCCTGGACCAGGACCGGGCCCAGGGAGTTGGGCAGCATGTGCCCCACGACGATGCGGCGCCGGCGCAGCCCGAGCGAGCGCAGGGCGACGACGTAGTCCTGACCCCGTTGGGCCAGCAGCGAGGCCCGCAGGAGGCGGGCGAAGATCGGGACCTGCGCGGCGGCGACGGCCAGCATGATCGCCAGTGGGCCCCGGTCCAGGATCGCCGCGACGGACACCGCCAGCAGCAGGCTGGGGATCGACAGCAGCACGTCGACGACCCGCATGACGACGGTGTCGACCTTCCCGCCGATCCCGCCGGCGAGGATCCCCAGGAGGGCCCCGGCCGCGAGACCGACCCCGGTGGAGACGACGCCGATGACGAGGGAGGAGCGCGCGCCGTACAGGAGCTGGGTCAGCAGGTCCGAGCCGAAGGAGTCCAGGCCCAGGGGGTGCTCGGCACTCGGGCCGGGCACGGACGTCGGGGTGACCTGCCCGAACCACTCCGCCGTGGCGGGCCGGTAGGGGGCGAGCAGGGGGGCGAAGACCGCGACCAGGACGAACAGCACGACGATGACGGCACCCACGATCCCGGCGGGGTTGCGGCGCAACCGCCGCCACGCCGAGCGCCAGGGTCCGGCCCCGGCCTCGCCGCTCGCCTCGCCCGTCGCGTCCGGCGAACCGGGTCCGGTCGGCGGCAGCGCGTCCAGTGCGGTCACGACACCCTCACCCTCGGGTCGATGAACCCGTAGCTGACGTCCACCACGAGGTTCACGAGCGCGTACACGACGGCGATGAAGAGGATGAACCCCTGCAGCACCGGGTAGTCGAGCTGGGTCACGGCGTCGAACAGGTAGCTGCCGATGCCGTTGATGGAGAACACCGTCTCGGTCAGGACCGCCCCGGACAGCAGCGCCCCGGCCTGCAGGCCCAGCGTGGTGGAGACCGGCAGCAGCGCGTTGCGCAGGACGTGCCGGCGACTGATGATCGCGCGCGGCAGGCCCTTGGCCTGGGCGGTGCGCACGTGGTCGTCGCCCAGGACGTCGAGGACCGAGGCGCGGGTGATGCGCACGATGATGGCCAGCGGGATCGAGCCCAGGGCCAGGGCGGGCAGCACGAGGTGCACGAGCGCGTCCCAGCTGGCGTCCCACTCGCGCGTCAGCAACCCGTCCAGCACGTAGAAGTTCGTGACGTGGGTGGCGTCGATGCGCGCGTCCTGCCGGCCCGAGGTGGGGAACCACCCCAGCTCGATGGCCAGGACGTACTTGAGGATGACGGCGAGGAAGAACACCGGGACGACGACGCCGAGCAGCGAGCCGCCGACGACGAGGTGGTCCAGCCAGCCGCCGCGGCGGCGCGCGGCGAGGTAGCCCAGCGGGATCCCCACGGCGATGGCCAGCAGCAGGGCCGCGAGGGCGAGTTCGATCGTGGCGGGGAACCGCTCGGTGAACGTCTGCACGACCGGTTGCCCGGTGTTGATGGAGGCGCCGAAGTCCCCCCGCAGCAACCGCCCGAGGTAGGTGACGTACTGCTGCCAGACGGGCTGGTCGAACCCGTACCGCTCGTTGATCGCCGCGATGCCGGCCGGGGTGGCCTTCTCCCCCAGCAGCGCCCGGGCCGGGTCCCCCGGCAGGGCCCGGACCCAGGCGAACAGCAGCAGCGACAACCCGAACAGGACGACCACGAGCAGGCCGAGGCGGCGCACGACGAGCGTCAGCACGCCGCCCCCTCCGGTGCGGCCGGTCCCATCAGGAGTCGGACACGGAGACGGTGTTCCACACCTCGTCCTGCACGGGGCTGGCGGTGTACCCCTCGACGCCGGGGGCGAAGGCGAGGGAGGGGACCGGGCTGGCGATCGGGATGCCGGGCAGGAGCGTCATGATCTGCTCGTTGATGTCCTGGTAGGTGCTCTCCTGCTCGGACTCGCTCGTCACGGTCCGGGCGTCGGCGAGGGCCTCGAACAACCCGGGGTCGTTGAAACCCCACTCGTTGGTGGCCGCGCCGAAGAACACGCCGATGAAGTTGTCCGGGTCGTTGTAGTCGCCCGTCCACCCCAGCAGGTGCAGACCGTGCTGCGTCGTGCCCTGGACGGTCCCGAGGTAGTTCGGCGTCCACTGCTCGGCGACCGGGGTCGTCGTGATCCCCGCGGCGCTCAGCTGCTGGTTGATGGCGTTGTAGATGGTCTCGGGGTTCGGCATGTAGGGCCGGGACACCCCGGTGGGGTAGTTGAACGGCACGTCGATGCCGCTCTGCCCGGCCTCGGAGAGGAGCTGCTTGGCCTTGTCGACGTCGTACTCGTACGTCGTGACGTCCTCGTTCCAGCCGATGACGTTGTCCGGCATGAACTGGGTGGCGGGTTTCGTGCCCTCGGGGAGGGCGTTGCCGATGAGCGCCTCCTTGTCGATGGCGTGCGCGATCGCCTGCCGCACCTTCAGGTCGCCGAGGGGGGCGTAGGCCTGGTTGATGCCGAGGTAGAGGATGTTGAACGCGGGCCGGTTCTGGATCTGGAAGTCCGACGACTCCAGCGTCTCCACGTCGGCGGGGGCGACGAGGTCGTACCCGTCGATGTCGCCGTTCTGCAGGGCCTGCCGGCGCGCGGTGCCGTCGCCGATGACGCGGACGACGGCCGTGGCGACCTTGGCCTTCTCGCCCCAGTAGTCGTCGTTGCGCTTGAGGGTGACCTGCTGGCCGCGTTCCCACGCACTGAACGTGAACGGCCCGGTCCCCACGGGCCCGGAGGTGGCGTAGGCGCTCTGCCGCGGGTCCGAACCGTCGGCGCCGTTCCCCCCACCCGCCTCGACCGCTCCCGTCTCCTGCATGGCGAACGCGGGCAGGGTCAGGGACGCCAGGAACCCGGCGAACGGGCGCGTGAGGTTCACCGTGACGGTGCCGTCGGGGTTCGCCGTCGACCCCGCGTACAGGGACTCCCCGAGCGCGGGGTCGTCGTTGGTCCTGAACCCGCGGAAGATGGACCGGTAGTAGTACGCCAGGTCTTCGCCCTGCGCGAGGCCGCGCAGGTCGTACCAGCGTTCGAAGTTCGCCACGACGGCGGCGGCGTCGAACGGCACGCCGTTGGAGAACGTCACCCCGTCCTGGAGGGTGAACGTGTAGGACAGACCGTCGTCGGAGGCCTCCCACTTCGAGGCCAGCGAGGGCGCGAGCTCGGTCGTGCCCGGCTCGGTGGAGACGAGCCCCTCGAAGATCTGCCGGGTGACCCGGAACGTCTCGCCGTCGGAGGCGAACACCGGGTCCAGGGAGTCGGGGTCGGCGGACCCGCCGAAGACGAACGTGTCCCGGCCACCGCCGTCGTCGCCGGAGCCCCCCGAACCCCCGTCGTCGCGCTGGCTCTCCGCGCACGCCGACAGCGTGGCCAGACCGGCCGTGGCCACCGAGGCCAGGGTGAAGGCCCGGCGGGTCGGGCGGGCGCTGGAGGGGTCCTGCTCGGGCACTGCTGACTGCGACTGCGACTGCGACTGCGACTGCGACATCGACGTCCTCGTTCCGGCGTACGGTTCTGGAGGGCCTGCTCAGTGCGTGCGAGGGCTGACGCTAGGACATCACCGGGTGCTCACCAAGACCGCCTCGGTCTTGTCACGAAGTTGTTACATACGTGATCTTCGCTGAGGATTGCCTCATCGACGGCTCCGTCACTGGGCAGGTTGCCGGCCCACCCGAGCGACAGCAACCCCCGTGCAGCGGTGGGTGGACCGGCGGATCGTGGAACCTGGTGACGTCCTGGAGCGACGGGAGGAACGACGATGCCTCCCCGTCCCCTTCGACGCTCGGCTCTGACCGCCGCTGCGGGTGGCGACCACCGCCCTCCTCGCGCCGTCGCGGGCGCCGGGTGGACGTACAACGTCCCCACCGCCACCACCCGCACGGTGAGCATCACCGTCGACCCCGGCGGCACCGGCCGACTGCGGCTGGACCGACTGCCCGTGCGGACCACCGTGACGCAGCACCGGCTGCTGCCGAACTGCGCCCCGGGCCCGCAGACGGGTCAGGGCGTCGTCGACGGGTCCATCCTCCTCACGACGATCTCCCGACCCGCCGGGGCCCGCCACCCCCGCGACCCCTGGTCCCGGCCCACGTCCAGCGGCGGCCGAAGCCGGCCCCGCCCACCGGGCACGGTCAGAGCGGGACGCCGCGCGCGCAGTCGACGGTCATCCGCTCCAGCCACGACCGCGCCTCCAGCGCGGCCAGCAGCTGCCGTTCTCCGCTGGCCTGGCGCATCTCGGCCGGAGCGAGCTCGGCGACGGCCGCGACGGCCTCGCGGAGCACGACGACGGGGTCGATCGTCAGGTTCTGCAGGAACGCCCCGACCTGGCGGCGCGCCTCCAGCTCGTCGTGGCCCACCTCGACGGCGGTGACGGTCAGCGCGGCCAGGCCGCGCGCGATCATGCGCGAGGGCATCAGCGGACCGGTCCGGTGGGACGGGCCGGGATCGCGGCGAGGAGCAGCACGTCCCCCATCGTAGGCACCAGCGGCCCGGGTGACCCGGTGAGTCACCCGGCCAGCGCGACGCTCAGCTCGTCCGCGCGGCGGCGGGCGGCCTCGCGCAGGGCCGCCGGGGACGGGCCCGCGGCCAGCACCTCCCGGGAGCTCGCCGCCAGCACGAGCCGGCGCGCGTCGCCGAACACCCGCCGCAGGTCCTGCCCGGTGCCGCCCTGGGCCCCGACGCCCGGCGCGAGCAGCGGGCCGTTGACGGCGGCGAGGTCGAGACCGAGGTCGGCGACCGCGGAGCCCACGGTCGCCCCCACGACGAGCCCGACGTCCCCGTACGGGCTCGCCCCGGCGTTCTCGGCGGCGGCGGCCTCGGCGACCGACCGCGCGACCGACCGCCCGTCGGCGCCCACGGCGTGCTGGACGGCGGCCCCCTCGGGGTTCGACGTCAGCGCGAGCACGAAGACCCCCCGCCCGTGCCGGGCGGCCAGGTCGAGCAGCGGCCGCAGCGAGCCGAACCCGAGGTAGGGCGAGACGGTCACCGCGTCCCCGGCCAGCGGGGAGTCGCCGACGAACGCGTCGGCGTACCCCGCCATCGTCGAGCCGATGTCCCCGCGCTTGGCGTCGACGATCGTCAGCAACCCCGCCGCCCGGGCGTCGGCGACGACGCGCTCGAGGGCCGCGACCCCGCGGGAGCCGTGCCGCTCGAAGAACGCCGCCTGCGGCTTGACGGCCGCGACGTGCCCGGCGAGGGCCTCCACGACGGTGCGGCCGAACCGCTCCACCCCGGCCGCGTCGTCGGGCAGGCCCCACGCCGCCAGCAGCGGGGTGTGCGGGTCGATCCCCGCGCACAGCGGACCGTGCGCGGCGACCGCCGCGGCGAGCCGGGCGCCGAACCTCATGCCCGGAACCCGTCCCAGGCCGCCTCGAGGCGGGCGGTGTGCTCCTGCAGGGACGCCACCCGCAGCCCCTCGCCGCCGCGTTCGGCGGTCAACCCGGCCTCGATGGCCTGCACGGCCGCCGACAGCTCCTGGATCGTGGTGATGATGGGCGAACCCACCGACGTCGCGGCGGCGCGGATCTCGTACCCGTCGGCGCGGGCCTGGTTGCCCGAGGGGGTGTTGACGACCATCGCGACCTCCCCGGCGGCGATGCGGCCCACGATCGTCGGCTCACCGTCCTCGCTGGTGCCCTCGGAGTGCTTGCGCACCACGGTGGAGGCGATGCCGTTGCGCCGCAGCACCTGCGCGGTCCCCTCGGTGGCCAGCAGCGTGAACCCGAGGTCGGCCAGCCGCTTGATCGGGAAGATCATGGCTCGCTTGTCGCGGTCGGCGACGGAGATGAACGCGGTCCCCCCGGTGGGCAGCCCGCCGTAGGCGGCGGTCTGGGACTTGCCGAACGCCGTCGGGAAGTCGACGTCGATGCCCATGACCTCACCGGTCGAGCGCATCTCCGGCCCCAGCAGGGAGTCGACGACCACGCCCTCGGCGGTGCGGAACCGCGCGAACGGCAGCACGGCCTCCTTGACCGAGACCGGGGAGTCGGCCGGCAGCAGCCCGCCGTCCCCGCGGGCCGGCAGCAGCCCCTCGGCCCGCAGGTCCCGGATGGACGTCCCGGCCATGAGCCGGGCCGCGGCCTTGGCCAGCGGCACCCCGGTCGCCTTGGAGACGAACGGCACGGTGCGCGAGGCCCGCGGGTTGGCCTCCAGGACGTAGAGGATGTCGGCGGCCAGGGCGAACTGGACGTTCAGCAGCCCGCGCACCCCGACGCCGCGGGCGATGGCCTCGGTGGCCGTCCGCACGCGCTCCAGCTCGGCGGCCCCCAGGGTCACCGGCGGGATGACGCACGCGGAGTCGCCGGAGTGGATGCCGGCCTCCTCGATGTGCTCCATGATCCCGCCGAGGTACATCTCCTCGCCGTCGAACAGGGCGTCGACGTCGATCTCGATGCCGTTGTCCAGGAAGCGGTCCACCAGCACGGGACGTTCGGGCGAGACCTCGGTGGCCGTGGCCATGTACTGCTCCAGCGACGCCTCGTCGTAGACGATCTGCATCCCGCGACCGCCGAGCACGTAGCTGGGGCGGACCAGGACGGGGTAGCCGATCTCGGCGGCGATGGCCGTGGCCTGCGGGAAGCTCGACGCCGTGCCGTGCTTGGGCGCGACGAGCCCGGCCTTGTCCAGCACCCGCCCGAACGCCCCGCGCTCCTCGGCCAGGTCGATGGCCTGCGGGGACGTGCCGATGATCGGGACGCCGGCCTGCTCCAGCTTCGCGGCCAGCCCCAGCGGGGTCTGCCCGCCGAGCTGGACGACGACCCCGGCGACGGGGCCGCAGCGCATCTCGGCGTGCACGACCTCCAGGACGTCCTCGAGGGTGAGCGGCTCGAAGTAGAGCCGGTCGGAGGTGTCGTAGTCGGTCGAGACCGTCTCGGGGTTGCAGTTGACCATGACGGTCTCGTAACCGGCCTCGGACAGCGCGAAGCTGGCGTGGACGCAGGAGTAGTCGAACTCCACGCCCTGCCCGATGCGGTTCGGCCCGGAGCCGAGGATGACGATGGCCGGCTTCTCGCGCGGGCGGGTCTCGTCCTCGGTGTCGTAGGAGGAGTAGTGGTACGGCGTGCTGGCCGCGAACTCCGCCGCGCACGTGTCGACCGTCTTGTAGACCGGCCGGATGCCCAGGGCGTGCCGGACCCCGCGCACGACGTCCTCGGGCAGGTGCCGCAGCTCCCCGATCTGGGCGTCGGAGAACCCGTGCCGCTTGGCGTGCCGCAGCAGCTCCGGGGTCAGCTCCTCGCTCTCGCGGACCTCCACGGCGATCTCGTCGAGCAGGAAGAGCTGGTCGAGGAACCACGGGTCGATCTTGGTGGCCTCGAACAGCTCCTGCGGCGTCGCGCCGGCGCGGATGGCCTGCATGAGCAGGCCGATGCGCTCGTCCGTCGGCTGCTCGACGCGGCGCAGCAGGTCGGCGCGGTCCCCGACGGGTCCGGCCCAGCTGAACGCCGCCCCGCGCTTCTCGGTGCTGCGCAACGCCTTCTGCAGCGCCTCGGTGAAGTTGCGGCCCAGGGCCATGGCCTCCCCGACGCTCTTCATCGTCGTGGTCAGCGTCGGGTCGGCCGCGGGGAACTTCTCGAACGCGAACCGGGGCACCTTGACGACGACGTAGTCCAGCGTCGGCTCGAAGCTGGCCGGGGTCACCGAGGTGATGTCGTTGGGGATCTCGTCGAGGGTGTACCCCACGGCGAGGCGCGCGGCGATCTTGGCGATGGGGAACCCCGTCGCCTTCGAGGCCAGCGCCGAGGACCGCGACACGCGCGGGTTCATCTCGATGACGATGATGCGCCCGTCGTCGGGGTTCACCGCGAACTGGATGTTGCAGCCGCCGGTGTCGACGCCGACCTCGCGGATGACGGCGATGCCGATGTCGCGCATGCGCTGGTACTCGCGGTCGGTGAGCGTCATCGCGGGCGCGACGGTGATCGAGTCGCCCGTGTGCACGCCGACCGGGTCGAAGTTCTCGATCGAGCAGACGACCACGACGTTGTCGGCCCGGTCGCGCATGAGCTCTAGCTCGTACTCCTTCCAGCCGAGGATCGACTCCTCCAGGAGCACCTCGGTGACCGGGGAGTGGTGCAGGCCCTGGCCGGCGATGCGGCGCAGGTCCTCCTCGTCGTAGGCGAACCCCGACCCGAGACCGCCCATGGTGAAGCTGGGCCGCACGACGACGGGGTAGCCCAGGTCGGCGGCCGCCGTGAGGACCTCGTCCATGGAGTGGCACAGGTGCGAACGGGCGGACTCGGCGCCGCAGCGCTCCACGACGCCCTTGAACAGCAGCCGGTCCTCACCGAGCTTGATGGCGTCGACGTCGGCGCCGATGAGCTCGGTGCCGTACTTCTCCAGGACGCCGTTCTCGTACAGCGCGATGGCGGTGTTGAGGGCGGTCTGCCCGCCGAGGGTGGCCAGGACCGCGTCGGGGCGCTCCTTGGCGATGATGGCCTCGACCGTGGCCGGGGTGATGGGTTCGACGTAGGTCGCGTCGGCCATCTCCGGGTCGGTCATGATCGTCGCCGGGTTGGAGTTCACGAGGACCACGCGCAGACCCTCGGACCTCAGCACGCGGCAGGCCTGGGTGCCGGAGTAGTCGAACTCGGCGGCCTGGCCGATGACGATCGGGCCGGACCCGATGACCAGGACCGAGGAGAGGTCGGAGCGGCGGGGCATCAGGCGTCCTTCTCTAGGGCCGGCTCGGTCGGCTCGGTCGGCTCGGTGGTGTCGGTCTCGCCCTGGTCGTCGACGAGCTGCGCGGCGGGGACGCCGTGCATGAGGTCGACGAACCGGTCGAACAGGTACGAGGCGTCGTGCGGACCGGCCGCCGCCTCGGGGTGGTACTGCACGGAGAACGCGGGCACGTCCAGGCAGCGCAGACCCTCCACGACCCCGTCGTTGAGGCTGACGTGGCTGACCTCGGCGCGACCGTAGGGGGTCTCACGCACTTGCCCCGCCGTGCCCTCGACGGCGAACCCGTGGTTCTGGGAGGTGACCTCGACCTTGCGGGTCGTCAGGTCCATGACGGGTTGGTTGATCCCGCGGTGGCCGTACTTGAGCTTGTACGTGCCGAACCCGAGCGCGCGGCCGAGCAGCTGGTTGCCGTAGCAGATCCCGAAGAACGGGATCCTGCGCTCCAGGACGCCCCGGAGGACCTCGATCTCGTGCGTGGCCGCGGCCGGGTCGCCCGGGCCGTTGGAGAAGAACACCCCGTCCGGGGCGCCGCCGTCGGGGCCGGAGGCCAGGACTTCCTCCAGCGTCGCCGTGGAAGGCACGACCGTGACCTCGATCCCGCGCTCGGCGAGCCGGCGCGGCGTCATCGACTTGATGCCGAGGTCGACAGCGGTGACCGAGAACCGGCGCTCCCCCACGGCCGGGACCACGTAGGCCTCGTCCGTGCTGACGAGGGAGGCGAGGTCGGTGCCCACCATGTCCGGGGCGTCCCGCACCTCGGCGAGCAGGTCGGCGGCGGGGCGGGCCGCGGCCTCGCCGGAGAACACGCCGACCTTCATCGCGCCGCGTTCGCGCAGGTGCCGGGTCAGGGCGCGGGTGTCCACGCCGGAGATCCCGACGACGCCCTGCGCGTCGAGTTCCTCCCCCAGGCCCCGGCGGGACCGCCAGTTCGAGGGGACGCGCGCGGGGTCGCGCACGACGTACCCGGCGACCCAGATGCGGGCCGATTCCTGGTCCTCGTCGTTGTAGCCGGTGTTCCCCACGTGCGGGGCCGTCATGACGACGACCTGCCGGTGGTAGCTGGGGTCGGTGAGCGTCTCCTGGTACCCGGTCATGCCGGTGGAGAACACGGCCTCACCGACCGTGGTGCCGACGCGGCCGTAGGCCTGGCCGGTGAACGTGCGCCCGTCCTCCAGGACGAGGACGGCCGGGGTGCGGGTCGTGGTCGTCACCGGGTACCTCCGGGCTCGTCCGTGGGCTTCTGCTGGTCCTTCGTGCGCACGAGTTCCTCCACCTGCTCCGCGAACCTGGCCCCCTCGGCGGGGTGCCGCGGTTTGATCCCTGTGTCCACGACGCGCTCGCCCAGCTTCCAGCGCAGCACGACGAGACCCTTCTCCCGTCCCATCCACTTGCCGACCATCCCCGGCCCGTGCCCGACGCCGACGATGTCGGCGGTCGGGACGACGAACGAGCGGGCGCCCTGCCGCAGCAGGCCCACGCCCTCGGCGACGAACCCCACCGAGACGGCGCTGCGCGTGCCGAGCCCGTGCGCCGCGATGCGGTCCAGGGCGTTCTCGGCGTCCGTCGTGGAGACGTAGATCCCCTCGACGGCGTCGCGCAGACCCTTCCAGTCCCGGCTGCCCAGGGGCCGCGGGAACTCCTTCTTCTGCCGCAGCGCCCGGCCCCGGTAGCCCATGAACATCATGCGCCACACCACCAGCAGGGCGAGGATCAGCAGGACGACCGCGATCCACTTCACGGCGTCACCAGCTCGGAGTCGAGGACGGTGGGCCGCCCGCGCAGGAACGTCGCGACGACCCTCCCGGGCAGTTCCGTGCCGCGGAACGGGGAGTTCCGCCCGGCCGTGGCCATCGTCGCCGGGTCGACGGTCCAGCGCGCCGCGGGGTCGACCAGGACGAGGTTGGCCGGGTTCCCGACCTCCAGCGGCAGGCCGTGCCCGGTCAGGCGGCCGATGCGCGCGGGCGCGCTCGACATCCGGTCCACCAGCGTGTCCCAGCCCATGAGCCCGGTGTCGACCATCGTGTGCTGCACGACGGACAGCGCGGTCTCCAGCCCGGTCATGCCCATCGCGGCCGCGGACCACTCGCAGTCCTTGGCCTCGACCGGGTGCGGGGCGTGGTCGGTGGCGACGACGTCGATCGTCCCGTCGGCCAGCCCCTCGCGGACGGCCTCGACGTCGGCCTGGGTGCGCAGCGGCGGGTTCACCTTGTAGACCGGGTCGTAGCCGCGGACCAGTTCGTCGGTGAGCAGCAGGTGGTGCGGGGTGACCTCGGCGGTGACCTGCACGCCGCGCTGCTTGGCCCAGCGGACGATCTCCACCGACCCGCGGGTGGACAGGTGGCACACGTGCAGGCGCGAGCCGACGTGGTCGGCGAGCAGCACGTCGCGGGCGATGATCGCCTCCTCCGCGACGCTCGGCCAGCCGCGCAGGCCGAGGACGGCCGAGACGGTGCCCTCGTTCATCTGCGCGCCCTCGGTCAGCCGCGGTTCCTGGGCGTGCTGGGCGATGACGCCGTCGAAGGCCTTGACGTACTCCAGCGCCCGGCGCATGAGGACGGCGTCGGAGACGCAGTGCCCGTCGTCGGAGAAGACGCGCACGGCCGCGCGGGAGTCGGCCATGGCGCCGAGCTCGGCGAGCTGCTGACCGGCCAGGCCCACGGTGACGGCCCCCACGGGGCGGACGTCGACCCAGCCGGCCTCCTCGCCGAGGCGCTGGACCTGTTCCACGACCCCGGCTGTGTCGGCGACGGGGAGGGTGTTGGCCATGGCGAACACGGACGTGTAGCCGCCGCGGGCGGCGCTGCGGGTGCCGGACTCGACGGTCTCGGCGTCCTCGCGGCCCGGTTCGCGCAGGTGGGTGTGCAGGTCGACCAGGCCGGGCAGGGCCCGCAGGCCGCTCGCGTCCAGGACGGCCGCGCCCTCGGCGGACAGTCCCGGTCCGGCGGCGGCCACGACCCCGTCGGCGAGCAGCAGGTCGGTCTGCCCGCTCCCGAGCGTCACGTTCTGGATCAGGGTCTTCACGCGTCCCCTCCCGGGATCTCGCCGGCCAGCAACAGGTAGAGGACGGCCATCCGCACGGCGACGCCGTTGCCGACCTGCTCGACGATGGTCGAGCGCGCCGAGTCGGCGGCCTCGGCGGAGATCTCCAGGCCGCGGTTCATCGGGCCGGGGTGCAGCACGATCGTGTCGTCGGGCAGCATCCCCAGCCGTTCCCGGCCCAGGCCGTAGCGGCGGCTGTACTCGCGCGCGGAGGGGAAGAACGACCCCTTCGAGGCGTCCATCCGCTCGGCCTGCACGCGCAGCATCATGACCGCGTCCGGTTCGCCCCGCAGCAGCGTGGCGTCCAGGTCGTGCGAGGTTTCGCACGGCCACGCCTCGACGCCGACGGGCAGCAGCGTCGGCGGCGCGACGAGCGTCACGTGGGCGCCGAGGGTGTGCAGGAGCAGGACGTTCGAGCGCGCGACGCGCGAGTGCAGGACGTCGCCGACGACGACGACCTTCGCCCCGGCCAGGTCGCCGGTGCCGCCGCGCAGGTGCCGGCGCATCGTGTACGCGTCGAGCAGGGCCTGGGTGGGGTGCTCGTGGGTGCCGTCGCCGGCGTTGACGACGGCCCCGCGCGTCCAGCCGGCGTGCGCGAGGCGGTGCGGCGCCCCGGAGGAGCCGTGCCGGACGACGACGGCGTCGGCGCCCATGGCCTCCAGCGTCAGCGCGGTGTCCTTCAGGCTCTCTCCCTTGGAGACGCTGGAGCCCTTGGCGGAGAAGTTGATGACGTCGGCGCTGAGCCGCTTGGCCGCGGCCTCGAAGGAGGTGCGGGTGCGGGTGGAGTCCTCGAAGAAGAGGTTGACGACCGTGCGGCCCCGCAGGGTGGGCAGCTTCTTGATCTCCCGCCGCTGGGTGGCGGCCATCTCCTCGGCCACGTCCAGGACGTGAACGGCGGCGTCGCGATCCAGGTCGGCCGCGGACAGCAGGTGGCGCATCAGTTCCCCCCGCCCGTGGTGCCGCCGGTGA
Source organism: Kineococcus halophytocola (assembly GCF_041276425.1). NCBI lineage: Bacteria > Bacillati > Actinomycetota > Actinomycetes > Kineosporiales > Kineosporiaceae > Kineococcus > Kineococcus halophytocola. The sequence goes on from NZ_JBGFTU010000002.1 coordinate 217,671, forward strand.
TGAGGACGGCGTCGTGGCCGTCGAGCTCGGTGAGCTGGACGCTGACCCGCTCGGCCGCCGAGGTCGGCAGGTTCTTGCCCACGTGGTCGGCGCGGATCGGCAGCTCGCGGTGGCCGCGGTCGACGAGGACGGCCAGGCGCACCGCCCGGGGCCGGCCCAGGTCGTTGACCGCGTCGAGCGCGGCCCGGATGGTGCGCCCGGAGTACAGGACGTCGTCGACGAGGACCACGACCTTGTCGTCGACGCCCCCGGCGGGCAGCTCCGTGGGCAGCAGCGCGCGGGTCGGGTGCCGGCGCAGGTCGTCGCGGTACATCGTGACGTCGAGGGAGCCGGTCGGGACGGTCGTGCCCTCGACCTCGGCCAGGCGGGCCGCGAGCCGGCGGGCCAGCGGCACCCCCCTCGTCGGGATGCCGAGCAGGACGAGGTCGTCCGGGCCCTTGTTGGTCTCCAGCAGCTCGTGCGCGATGCGCGTCACGGCGCGGGCGATGTCGGGGGCCTCGAGGAGCACCCGGGCGCCCGGCCGTTCGGGGACAGCGTTCACTGCTGACCTCCTTCCCCGCCTCACGGGACGGATCCTTAAAGGACGTCTTCACCGGCTCCGCACGCGGGACGCGCGTGGCGCGGTGGTCACGCCCGACCCTACAGGAGCAGGCTGGACCCCTCGGCCGGGGGCACGGTGCTGCCTGACGGCGCCCACCGCGTGTCGTTGTGAGATCAAACGCTCACACGGAGTAACGGCATCGGTGCCGAGAGAGTGGTGATTCCCGGAAACGGGGGGCAGAACGGCAGGTCAGCTTGACGAAGGCGTTCACGCTCCGTGACGATTCTCGTATGGCATCGGACTACTCCCGCGCACTCGGATCGCGCCTTCGCGCCATCCGTACCCAACAGGGGCTGTCCCTGCACGGCGTCGAAGAGAAGTCCGAGGGACGGTGGAAGGCCGTCGTCGTGGGCTCCTACGAACGCGGCGACCGTGCGGTGACCGTCCAGCGACTGGCTGAACTGGCGGACTTCTACGGGGTCCCCGTCTCCGCCCTGCTCCCCGAAGGCGCCCCGCAGGGCAGCTCCGAGCCGCCGCCGCGGCTCGTGCTCGACCTCGAGCGCCTCCAGGAGGTGCCCGCCGAGAAGGCCGGCCCCCTGGACCGCTACGCCAAGACCATCCAGTCCCAGCGCGGCGACTACAACGGCCGGGTCCTGTCGATCCGCGCCGACGACCTGCGCACCCTCGCCGTCATCTACGACGTCCCCGCGACGACGCTGTGCGACGAGTTCATCGCCTGGGGCGTGCTCAACGCCGACGCCCGCCGCGCCGTCGAGCACGGCTGACCCTCCGGACGCCCGACCGGCCCGGCCCCCTCGGGGACCGGGCCGTTCTGCGTCCCGGGGCTCGGCCGCCGGGGTGACGCCTCGTTGCCTCCCCGAGGACACCCGGCGACCTCGTTGCCTCCCTGAGGACACCCGGCGACCTCGTTGCCTCCCTGAGGACGATGATCGGCCCCGTGGAGGCAACGAGGCCTCACCGCGTGCGTCACCCAGGTCTCCACAGACCGCACGGACCGAACCCCTGTCCACAGCGAACCTGCTCCACAACTCACCTCGCTCCGCGGCCGCGCACCATGCACGCCATGCCCCGACGACGATCTTTCGACCCGGCCGATGTCGACGCCCTGATGCTGCGCGGCGACGGCATCGCCACGCACGCCGACCTCACCGCTGCGGGGATGCCCCGCCGGACCATCACCCGCTGGGCACACGCCGGTCCGTGGCAGAGCGTGCTGCCCGGGGTGGTCGCCGGTCACCGGGGACCGCTGGGGCGGGGGCAGTCGCGGCGGGCGGCGCTGGCCTACGCGGGGGACGGTGCCGCTCTCAGCGGGCTGCACGCCCTGGACCTCCTGGGCATCGCGGGGAACCGTCTCGCCGTCGACGACCAAATCCTCGTCGTGATCCCGTGGACGCGGAAACGGCTCTCCTCGGGGTTCGTGACCATCGAACGGACCCAACGCGAACCCCGAATCGCGCAACGGCGCGGCCTGCCCGTGGTCGGTCCGGCCCGGGCCGCCGCGGACGCTGCACGGCACGGAGCTGATCTCGACCGGGTCCGCGAGATCTTCGGAGCCACCCTCCACCAGCGGCGCTGCACGGTGCAGGAGTTGCGGGACGAGGTGTTCACCGGTCCGACCCAGCGCAGCGCGAAGGCACGGCAGGCTCTCGCGGAGGTGTCCGCGGGCGTGCGCAGCGCAGCGGAGGCCAAGGCCCGGGAGGTGATCGGCCGGTCCGCTCTGCCGCAACCGTTGTGGAACGAAGACGTCGTCATCGCCGGTGAAGTGATCGGCGAGGCCGACGCGTGGTGGCCGAGACACCGGGTGGCACTGGAGATCGACGGGATGCGGTGGCACTCTACGCCCGGGGACCTGCGCCGGACCCAGGCGAAGCAACGACGCTACGCCGCGGCGGGTGTCCTGCTGGTGTCGATCGCACCCGTCGACGTCACGGCCGACCCGGCGGGCTTCGTGAACCAGCTCGGGGCGACGCTGCGCGCCGCGGAAGAACGCGCCGGCTGACGCCCCCGTTGCCTCCTGGGAGCCGATGATCGGCCTCCAGGAGGCAACGAGGCCGCACGGCCGTCAGGCGGAGAGCGTCTCCTTGAGCTCGGCGATCCGCGCGAGCAGCCCGTTGACGAACTTCGGGGACTCGTTGGTCGACAGCTCCTGCGCGATCTCGACGGCCTCGCTGACCGCGACGTGGTCGGGGACGTCGGGGGCGTGCAGGATTTCCCACACGCCCAGCCGCAGCAGGGCCCGGTCCACGGCCGGCATCCGGTCCAGCGTCCAGCCCATCGAGTACGTCGAGAGCACCTCGTCGATGCGGGCCTGCTGCGCGACGACGCCCTCGACGAGGGTGAGCGCGTACTCACCGACGGGCGGGTCGGCCCGCTGGATCTTGTCGCGCAGCACGTCCAGGGGGGCCAGACCGCGCTGGTCGGCCTCGAAGAGGACCTCCAGCGCGCGCTTGCGCGCCTTGCGGCGAGCGGCCATCAGTCGTTGACGCGGCCGAGGTAGTCGCCCGTGCGGGTGTCGACCTTGACCTTCGTGCCGGTCTCGAGGAAGAGCGGGACCTGGATCTCGTACCCGGTCTGGACGGTGGCGGGCTTGGTGCCACCGGTGGAGCGGTCGCCCTGCAGGCCCGGCTCGGTGTAGGTGATCTCCAGGACGACGGACGTCGGGAGCTCGACGTAGAGCGGGGTGCCGTCGTGCGTGGCGACGATCGCCTCGGTGCTCTCGAGCATGTAGTTGGCCGCGTCACCGACGGTCGCGGCGCTGACGTACAGCTGGTCGTACGTCGCGGAGTCCATGAAGACGAAGTCCTCGCCGTCCTTGTACAGGTACTGCATGTCGCGCTTGTCGACCGTCGCGGTGTCGACCTTGCTGCCCGCGTTGAAGGTACGGTCGACGACCTTGCCGGACAGGACGTTCTTCAGCTTCGTCCGGACGAAGGCACCGCCCTTGCCGGGCTTCACGTGCTGGAACTCGACCACCGACCAGAGGTTGCCGTCGAGGTTCAGCACGGTGCCGTTCTTCAGGTCGTTCGTCGATGCCACGTCGTCTCTCAGTCCGTCTCTCGTCTTCACTCCCGCTGCCCGGGTCCGGGCGCGGGTGGGCCTGGCTCATCCTACCGAGACCGGGCGACTACCCCGGCCCAGCGGTGCGGCGACCGTGACCGCCCCCTCACCCGGTGCGTTGCTCCGGACGGAGGAGTCCTGCGCGCACACGGGTGGCGCAGCCGGGTGCCGGCTCAGCGCCCGGCCCGCCGCGCCCGATCACCGGTGAACACGTCGGTCGACCGGGAAGGGGTGGCGCGTGAGCGCTCGATCCGTACCGGACGCGCCCGTCCCGGCCCCGCCGGGTCCGCGCCGGGCCGTCGCCGTGACCGCCGGTGTGGTGACCGCGGTGGCGCTGGCCGCCGCCGTCGCCTTCCCCGTCGTCCTGGACGGTCGCCGCTCCAGCGCCGCCCAGGACCTGCGCACGGACCTGCAGCGCGTCGCGACCGCGCAGGCGGCGTGGAAGGACCGGCACGGCGGCTACTCCACGTCGCTGCCCGAGCTGGGGGTCCCTGCGGCGCGCACGGACGTGGCGATCGTGAGCGCCGGCCCGGACGCGTTCTGCGCCGGCGCCTACGACGACGGGACCCGCACCGCGCTCTTCTACTCCTCCGCGCAGGGCTTCACCGCCACCGCCTGCGACTGAGGTGGTCTGCTCCACGAGGGTGATCACCCCTCCACCCGGAGCCGGCGCCCGCCGATGCGCAGGAGGACCACCGAGGAGGACACCGTGACCGACCCCCGCACCGACGCCGGCCCGACGCCGCTGCCCCGGCGCCGCGGTGGTGCTCCCGTCGAGGCCGCGGCCCCGACACCTCCCCCCGCCCCGGCGCGGTCGAGCCGGCCCCGGCACCGGGCGGAGGGTCCCGGGCCCGAGGAACCCCTCCTCCCCGCAGCGGAGCCGGCGGCGGCCGCCCCGGCTCCCGCCGTTCCCGCGCCCCGGCCGGCCCCGGTCCCCCCGCCGGTCCAGGTCGCGCCGGAGCCCCGGGTCTCCCCGCCCGCCGGGGACTTCTACGGACCGCCGGCCCCCGCGCGGACGGCCTTCAACCCGGGCAACGCCTCCCCGTTCCAGGTGCCCCGCACCGAGGCGGTGCCGCGCCGCGCGGGCCGGAACCCGGTGCGGACGCTGACGACGTGGGCGGCCGTCCTCGTGGCCCTGGCGATCGGGGGGAAGTACGGCTACCCGGTGGTGATGGAGCAGGTGCACCGCAAGGAGATCGCCGCCCTCACCGCCGACCTGGAGGCGGTCGGCGCCGCCCAGGCCTCCTACGTGCGGCTCTACGGCACCTACGCCACGACGGTCGACGCGCTCGGTGCACCGCGCACGGTCAGCCGTGTCTCGGTCGTGACGGCCACCGGCAGCGGGTACTGCCTGCGGGGGGAGTCCGTCGCCGGTGGTGTCGTGCGGTACGCCTCACCCGCGCGGGGCGTCACCGGGACCCCCTGCGGGTGAGGTCGGCCCTCACTCGGCGCTGATCTCCGCGTACGCCGCCTGCAGCGTGGCCGGGTCCGGCCCCTCCAGGCGCGCCGGACGACCGATCCCGTCGAGGACGACGAACCGCAGCATCGACCCGCGCGACTTCTTGTCCCGCTTCATCGCGTCCAGCAGCTGCGGCCACCGGTCGCCCCGGTAGGTCGTCGGCAGCCCGAGGGAGGCCAGGACGGCGCGGTGCCGGTCGGCGTCGGCGTCGGACAGCCGGCCCGCCATCCGCGCCAGCTCGGCCACGTAGCAGAGGCCGACGCTGACGGCCGCCCCGTGCCGCCACTGGTAGCGCTCGACCAGCTCGACGGCGTGGGCGAAGGTGTGGCCGTAGTTGAGGATCTCCCGCAGGTCGGACTCCTTGAGGTCCTCGGCGACCACGCGCGCCTTGACCCGCACGGCGCGCTCGACGAGCTCGGCCAGGACCGGCGAGCGCGGGTCGGTGGCCGCCGCCACGTCCGCCTCGACGAGCTCGAGGATGCGCGGGTCGGCGATGAACCCGCACTTCACGACCTCGGCGAGGCCGGCGCGCAGATCGTGCGGGGGCAGGGTGTCGAGGGCGTCGAGGTCGCACAGGACACCGGCCGGCGGGTGGAAGGAGCCGACGAGGTTCTTGCCCTCGGCGGTGTTGATGCCCGTCTTGCCCCCCACGGCGGCGTCGACCATCGCGAGCAGCGTGGTGGGGACGTGGACGACGCGGACGCCGCGCAGCCACGTCGCGGCGACGAACCCGGCGAGGTCGGTCACCGCTCCCCCGCCGACACCGACGACGGCGTCGCTGCGGGTGACGTCGGACTGCCCCAGGACCGTCCAGCAGAACGCGGCGACCTCCGCGGACTTGGCCTCCTCCCCGTCGGGCACCTCCGCCAGCACGGCCTCCAGCCCCTGCGCGATGAGGTCGTCGCGCACGGCCTCGCCCGTGGAGCGCAGCGCGCGCGGGTGCACGACGAGCACCTTGGTCACCTTGGGGCCCAGCAGGCCGTGCAGCTCCCCCAGCAGGCCGCGGCCGATGAGGACGTCATAGGGGGCCTCCCCCTCGACGGTGATGCGGACGGTGTCGGTCGTGGTCATCGGTCCTCCGCGAGGTCGTCGAGCGCACCGGCCGGTGCGTCGTGGGGGTCGGGCAGCGCGGCCAGCACCTCGTCCGCGACGGACCGGGCCGCGCGTCCGTCGGTGTCGACCTCGACGTCCGCCAGGGCGTGGAAGACCGCCCGACGCGCGGCGTGCAGCTCGGCCAGGTCCGGTCGCCGCAGCACCGGGCGGTTGCCGTCACCGGCGGTCCGGCGCCTGGCCTGCTCCAGGGAGACGTCGAGGTGGACGACGGTGTGGGCCCGCAGCACCTCCCGCGTGGCTTCCCGGCCGCACGCCCCGCCCCCGAGGGAGACGACGGCCTCGGGCCCGGACAGGACGTCGGCGACGACCGCCTGCTCCACGTCGCGGAACGCCGCCTCCCCGTCCGCCTCGAAGATCTGCGGGATGCTCCGCCGCTCCCGGTCCTCGATCACGTGGTCGGTGTCCACGAACGGGAGTCCGAGACGGTCAGCCAGCAGTCGACCGACCGTCGTCTTGCCCGCGCCCATGAAGCCGACGAGGACGATCACGGTCGGGCTCCTGGGGGACGGGTGCGGCGGGCGGCTCGATCCTAGGGCCGGGGACGACGACGGCCCGCACCCCGGGGAGGGTGCGGGCCGTCGTGGTGGTCGTCAGCTGACGGCGGCGTCGCCGAAGTAGACGCGGTTGAGGTCCGGGGCGGAGGGGGACAGCGCGGCGTTCGGCGTCGTGGTGACGACCTTGAGGTTGTCGACACCGCGCACGTCCACGTCGAAGGCCACCGGGGCGCCCTTCGCGACGACACCCGAGGCGAGCAGCTTCTCGTCGCCGTACACGGCGACGGTGGACGACAGGCCGCTGGTGTTGCCGTCGGCGATCCCGGCGACCGCGGTGAACCGGGAACGCTTGCCGCCCAGCGACCAGGTGCCGTAGTCCGAGTTGCGGGGGTCGGCGTCGAAGGCGGTCGAGCGTGGGTAGAAGCGCCCTGCGATGGTCGCGTGGTCGTAGCGGTAGCGCCCGCTGCCCTGCACGTAGGTGAGGTCGTCGAGGTAGGTCTTTCGGGCGGTACCGGGCGGCTGGCAGTTCGTGCGCTTGGCGGCCTCCGCGCTGATGCGGCTCGGGCCGCCGATCGCGTCGAGCTCGGCGTCCTCGCCGTGAGGGGCCTGCAGCCGTTCGATCTCGAGGTTCGTCTGCTCCGTCAGGCAGGTGCTGGCCGTGAGCAGCAGGGGTCCGGCGTGCCGCCCAGCGGCGGCACCGGCCGCGAGGGCGTCGGCGAACGTCTCACCGGAGGCGAGCGTGACCTGCTCGGCGTCGCGGAAGAAGGCGGCGCTGACGCGGTTCGCCGTGTCGTAGCGGTCCGTGCCCGCGATGCGGGTGATCGGTCCGGACGTGAGGCCCTGCAGCTGCGTCAGCACGGTGTCGCCGACGCGGTCCGCGCCGCCGACGACCGTGATCGCCCGGGGCCGCAGGCGCTGCAGCTCGGTGACCACGGAGGCCGGGATGCCGTCGGCCCGGACGAGGAGCAGGGGCGACTGGACGTGCGCGGCCGCGGCGCTGGCCGCCAACGCGTCCGGGTAGTCGTGGCCCGTGGCGATGACGACGTTCTGCACCCCGGGAGCCCCGGCGGCGGGAGTCGGGTAGGACGCCGCCGACAGGGCCGCGGCCGTGTCGAAGCGGTCGACGCCGCTGACCCGGCTGAGAGCGGCGCGGGTGTTCTGCTGGAGCCACGTCGTGACGTCGGCGCCGACGGACGCCTCCCCGCCCACGACGACGATCTTCGAGGCGTAGACGATGCGCTCGCGGACCGCCGGCGGCAGGGCGCCGCGCTCGGTGAGGTAGACGTTGCCGCCCGATCGGCCCGCCACGGCCCCGGCGGTGAGACCGTCGGGGTAGTTCGTGCCCGACACCACGTACGCGGTCTGCGTGGGGTCGTCGTCGACGAGCGCCGAGGTGGTGTAGCGGTCGGCGCCGTAGACCTGGTGGAAGCGGACGGGCGAGGCGTCGGCGCCCGTCGCGGCCGCTCCACCGACGAGGCCGGCGAGGACGACCGCGGCCGCGGCGCGCCGGGCGGCGGCGGGGGACGTGCGGATCATGGTGGTCTCCGAGGTGGTGGAGCTGGACGGGTGGACGGACGTCTCAGAAGGTGATGCCGGCGTTCTCGCCGCCGCCGAGCACGGTGAAGTACTTGGTGCCGCCGGAGCTGAAGACGGCGACGTCCGTGCGCTCGATCGGGGCCAGGCCGATGCCCTCGAACGTCAGCGTGGTGCCCGCGACGACCTCACCCTTCTTGACCCAGACACCGGGCTCGTCGTTCACCTGCACGAGGTACTTCTCCCCGCGGGCGCCGATCCAGCGCACCGTCCCGGTCACCTTCCCGACGACGGCGTCCGCGAGCTGGGTGCCGGCGGTGCTCACCCAGCCGTAGTCCTCCTGGTTGGTCACCGCGAGCTTCGACTGGCTGAGCGGCACGAAGACGGCCTGCCAGACGTAGTCGTCGGTCACCGTGCAGTCCTTGGTCGAGCGGGAGATCTTCGCCGCGTCCTCGGAGGTGGCGGCCTTCTTGACCTGCTGCTCGCAGGTCGCCTTCTCGGCGTCGGTCATCCCGCGCTCCGCCGTGGTGCCCCACGGGCGGTACACGGTGGAGGTGGAGGGGATCGTGGAACCCGCGGTCAGCGGGATCGTCACCGGGTTGGCGCCCGAGGAGTCGAGGACGAAGGTGCCGGCACCGGTGGTGCTCCCGAGGGGGATCTCCTTGAAGGTGACGACCCCCTGCTGCCAGGCCGGAGCGGTCGACCGGCTCACTGTCGGCGTGGGTGCCGGCGGGGCGGGGACCGCGGTGGGGGGTTTCGTCCCCGCCGCCGTGGGTTTCGCGCCCACCGCCGAGGGCTTGGCGACAGCACTCGTGGGCGCGGCGCTCGCCGCCGCGGAGGTGGCACCGCTGCTCGTGGAGCCGGTCGTGGAACCGGTCGTGGTGCCGCCCTCACCGGACGTGCCCTCACCGGAGGCACCCTCACCGGTGCGCGGCGTCACGAGCGGCGTGAACACGTCCCGGCCGCTGACGTTGAAGGCCACCGACGACGGGGTGGTCGCGGACCCGTCCGCGGAGGGCGTCGAGACGACGCCGGGCAGGCCGGCGGCGGACGCCGTCGAGCCGCCGGGCGTGCTGCTCAGCCAGGCGAAGCCCAGCGCACCGCCCCCGATGACGGCGACGCCCGCGACACCGGCGAGCACGGCGCGCAAGGCCCTGCCGTCGAGGGAGGTGCGACCGGCCGGCTCGTCGAACGGCACCTGGGGGAGGTCGTCGGTGGGACCGTGCTCGCTCATGAGCTCACCGTCTCGGTCGAGGGCGACGCGTCGGTCGTCGCCGTGCTGGTGCCCGTCCCGGCGGCGTCGCCGGAGGCGGTGGACTGGTTCTGGGTGGCACCGTCGCGGAGCACGAACACGTCACCCGTGATCGTGCCGGTCACGGTGCCGGCGGTCTGCGCGTCGCCGGCCTGCAGCGAGACGTTGTCGACCAGGAAGTAGCGACCCATGTCGGCCTGCACGTTCTTGAGGAACAGCTCCGTCTGGGTGAAGGACCCGGAGGTGGTCACCGTCAGCGGGACGTCGACGACCGTGGTGCCGCCCGTCCCGGGGACCGCGCCGTCCTTCGCACCGAACGCCGACGGCGTGCCGGGCGCGACGTTCGTCAGGGTGAGGCCCGCGCTGTCGGCGTACGACTGCAGCTGGCGCAGCAGCGCCGGCACCTGGGCGTCGGCCGGCATCGTCGCCCGGATCGCGGCCACCTCGGCCTCCTTGTCGCCGAGCGTGGTGAACTGGGACTTCAGCTGCGCCGTCTTCTGCTCGATCGCCGCGTTGCTCTGGGCCACCGCGGCCGTCTGGTCGGCGATGTCGGCCGCTTCGGTCCGCTTGGGCGCGATGAGCAGGAAGTACGTGGCCGCCAGCACCAGCAGCGCGAGCACGCCGGCGCCGGCGATCCACGCCGTGTCCTTGGACCGTGTCATGTCGTGGCTCCTGTGGTCTCTCGCGTCACTGCCGGTGCGACAAGGCGTCGGCCGTCACGGTGGCGGTGGTGGTGAACGACACCAGACCCGTCTGCGGGTCCAGCGTGGAACTGCTCAACCGGGCGTCTGTCAGCCCCGTGGTGCGGCTGATCCCGTCCATCCAGTCGGCGACCGCGGCCTGCGAGGACGTCTGGCCGTTGACGCTCAGCGTCCCGATGCCGTCCACGGCCAGCGGGTCGGTGGAACCGGCCGCCACGGTCTGCGAGGCGTCGTTCAGCGCGAACACGACCGAGGTGAACGCCGTGCCGGCGGGGGCGGCGGCGGTCAGGTCGTCGACGTGCCGGTACCAGGCGACGTCGTTCGCCGTCACCGACTCCTTGACCGCCTGGAGCTCGGCCAGCTGCGCGTACACCTTCGGAACCTCGGCGTAGGGCTCCTGCGCGGCCTGCAGGCCGGGGGTGCGCGACTGCTCGACCGACAGGGCCGCGTTGGCCTCGTCGACGTGGCCGAGGGTGATGGCGTACCCGGCCCCGGCGGCGACGACGACGAGCAGCAACGCAGCACCGAGACCGGCCCGCACGCCCCGGGAGCGGCGCGCTGCCGCGATCTCCGGTGGGAGCAGGTCGACGCGGACGGTGCGTTGACGCGTGGCCACCGCCTCCAGCGTCTGGAAGCTCATGAGATCACTCCGAGGGCGAGGCCGACCGGGACGGCGGCGAGGGGTTGGATGGTGGCGAGCTGGTGCTCGTCGAGGCCCGTGCGGCCGAGGTGCAGGCCGTCGGTGGGCCGGCCCGCGACGACCTCGCGGCGCGTGACGCTCTGCAGGCGCTCGACGAGACCGGGCAGCTGCGAGCCACCGCCCGTGACGACGATCCGCTCGACGGGGAACCGGGGGTTGGCCGCGCCGTAGTAGTCGAGCGAACTGCGGATCTCGTCGACGAAGACCTCCTGCATCAGCTCGACGGCACTGTGCGCCAGCTGCCGCTCGCGCTCGTCGAGCTCCTCGACGGCCCCGCGCTTGACGCCCTCGGCGTAGGTGGCGGGGACGCCGATCCGCTCGGCGACCGCGTCGGTGACGTCCTGGCCGCCCGTCAGCAGCACGCGGACGAACCGGGGCTGACCGCCGGAGTGGATGACGAGGTTGGACACCCGCGCCCCGATGTCGACGAGCGCCTCCGTGGCGACCTCGCCGTGGGGCTTGGCCACGCTGCGCAGCACGGCGAAGGGGGAGAGGTCGACGGACGTGGCGCGCAGGCCGGCCGCCTCGGCGGCCTGGACGTTGCTCATGACCATGTCTCGGGAGGCGGCGACGAGCAGCCCTCGCAGACCGCGACGGCCCTCCTCGTGCAGCTCCTCGGTGACGTGGAAGTCGAGGACGGTCTCCTCGACAGGCATGGGCAGGAAGTCCTGCACCTGCAGCGGCAGGGACGCCTTCAGCTCGGCGGCCGGGATCCACGGCAGGTCCACCTGGCGCACGACGACGCGCTGGTTGGCGACGCCGAGGGCGACGCGCTTCCCGGTGAAACCGCTGCCCTTCCAGAGCGTCTTGATGGCGGCGGCGACGGTGGCGCGGTCGACGACCTCGCCGTCCCGGACGGCGCCGTCGGGCAGTGCGACCTGCCCGAACCGCTCGAGCGTGATGCCTCCACGACCGTAGGACAGTTCCGCGGCGCGCACGCCGGACGTCCCGATGTCCAGGCCGATGGCGGTTCGTCCGGGCACGTCGCCTCCTTCGTCTCTCGGGTCCCGCGGGCTCGCGGGCTTCCCATGGTGTGTTTCGGGCCGGCGGGGACCCGCCTTGAGATCGGATGCGCAGCGTGGTGCACGCTCACGCGGATGGAGCAATCCCCGTCGTGGTGAGGTACCAGTCGGCGACGGGCGCCGCCACGAACAGCGCGAGCAGCGCTCCGAGGAGCATCGACGGGCCGAAGGGGACCTTCGTCTTCAGCGAACCGCCGCGCAGCATCACGAGGAGGCCGACGACCCCGCCGATGAGGAAGCCGCCGAAGGCTCCGACCGCCAGCGCGTCCCAGCCCCACCACCCGAGGTAGAGGCCGAGGACGCCCGCCAGCTTGACGTCGCCGTAGCCCATGCCCCCGGGCTTGACGATGACGGTGACCTGGTAGAGGAACCACAGCGCCGCACCGCCCGCGAGAGCGCGCACGTAGGCGCCCCAGTCCCCCGTGCCCCAGCTGGCCAGGGCCAGCAGGGCCAGAGCGACGAGGTAGGACGGTTTGACGATGGCGTCCGGGAGCCGGTGCACGTCGAGGTCGATCAGCGCGAGGGCCACGGCGATGGCCCCGAGGTAGAGGTAGGCCGGCAGCGCCGCGGTGGGACCGACGGCCCAGGCGAGCGCGGCGAACACGCCGGCGGTACCGACCTCGACGAGCGGGTAGCGGACGCTGATCGGTTCCCCGCAGTCGCGGCACCTGCCGCGCAGCACGACCCACGACAGCACGGGGACGTTGTCGCGTCGGCGGATCTCGTGACCGCACCCCGGGCACCTGCTCGCCGGCCGCACCACCGACTCCCCCAGCGGCACCCGGTGCACGACGACGTTGAGGAAGGACCCGATGAGCAGTCCGGCCAGCGCCGAGGCAGCGAGGAGGACTCCCACGTCAGCTCGCCGCCGAGTACTGCGGCGAGGTCTCCGACGTCTGGGTGACGCGGAACGAGCTGGTGGTCGGCTCCAGGAAGTGCGGGGGCGCGTCGTACTTCAGCCGCGGGTCGTACAGGTAGTCCTTCTGGTACCCCGAGGCGTTCTTGACGATGCCGCGGAACTCCTGGGTGATGTTCCCGGTGATGGACAGGGTCGTGCTGAAGCTCCCGATGGAGGGGTTCATGAGGCCGACGGAGTGCTGGACGCTCAGCAGCGCCGCGCTCACGCGTGCCCGGCCGTCCTCGCTGCCCTTGCCGAGCCAGCTGATGTCCCTGTTCTGGGTGTCCGTGGGGTGCCAGTACCAGACGTTGCGCTCGGCGATGAGCCCCAGGAGGCTGTTGCCGTTCGTCCCGTCCTTGTAGTCGATGTTGTCGGTGATGATGAGGTCGTTCTTCGCGGCGACGGTCAACCGGCCGTCGAAGGCGTTGGCCTTGAGGCCGCCCTCCTCGGAGATGAACACGTCGCCGACCTTGCACCCGTACAGGTCCAGGGTCGTGTAGTTGGACTCGCTCCTGGTGCTGTCCGAGGCGTTGACGAGGGGGAAGCCGAGGTTGTTGCCCACGCTGGGGCAGCTCGGCTTCCCCGGGTCGGTGTTCTTCCAGTAGTTGGGGTCGGTCGTGGTGCTGGGGACGTTGTCGACGTAGACGACCCCGTTCGCGGGAACGTTGATCCAGGTGTCGAGGGCGCACTCGGCGCGGGTGGACTTCGTCCACGGGCTCTCCACCTTGATCTTCGAGCCCTTGAGCGTGATGCGGGTGGGACCGACGAACAGGCAGCCCTGCGGGCTGACGGCCGAGGACGTCTGGGCCTTGAGCGCACCGTTCGTCGACGGCATGTCCAGCGACGCGGCGAGCTTGGGGGCGCCGGCGAGGAACTTCTGGTTCGAGGTGCTGCCGCAGGAGTTGGTGCGGTAGTACTTCCCGTTCCAGGGGGCGTGGTCGGTGAAGACGCCGGCGTTGAACGTCACGTTGTCGCAGATGAGCATGAGGTCCTTGCTGTACACCGGACCGCTCAGCGTGTCGCTGGCGAACTGGATGTTGCCGCAGTTGGGGTCCCTCGACTCGTAGTAGTCGACGCAGTTCTGCGTGGCCCACGTCTTGTTGTAGAAGGTCCCCGAGGCGGGGTACTGGAACGGGTCCTTCGTCTCGTACTGGGTGTAGTACAGGTTGTCGAGGAAGCCCGAGCGTCGCACCGAGCTCACGACGGTGCGCGTCTCGCCGCCGACCCTGCCGGTGGAGGTGATGACGAGGGTGCCGTTGGCGGCGACGGCGGGGACCGAGGCGGAGGCCGCCTTGCCGGTGTAGCTGTCGGTGTTGACCTCGTAGTGGAAGAACCCGCGTTGCCCCTTGCCGTCCGCACCGGCGCCGCTCTGGTCCACGGCGGCCCAGTTGAGCTTCCCGGCGGCCGTCTTGCCCATGGCCGGGTTGCCGGCGTCGAAGGTGGTGCGCCCGTTGAACTGGTAGTAGGCACCGTTGGTGCTGTTGAGCCGGGAGATGTAGTCGTCCACCCCCGCCTGGGCGGCCTGCAGCGCCGCGTCGTAGTCCTGCTGGTTGCGCTGGAAGGACTGGCTGCGCAGCACGGTCGTCAGGACCAGGGAGGACACGAGCATGAGCATGACGAGCGCGATGACGACGGTGACCATCGCGAATCCGCTCTCGTCGCCGGAACGGCGGAGGAACGTGCGCATCGGGGGGTCTCCTCAGTCCGCGAGGTTCTGGTTGACGACGGTGGCGTCGAGGCTGGTGCCCGGCAGCTGGCCGGTGCTGTCGGAGTCCACGGTCAACCGGATGCGGACCTGACGGATGGCGAGAGCAGGGCTCCCGGAGGGCACGGCGGTCGAGACGGTGCCGTCGGCCTGCTTGTAGAGGAACTGGAAGAGCGGCGCCGAGCTGGACGACGTGACCCCGCGGGCGATGACGCGCGTCGACCCCGTCGTGCCGAACGTGGACTTCAGCGCCTGACCGGCCGTGAGCGGTCTGACCGTGGTCTGGCTGAGCACCCCGCCGGACAGGCTGAAGGTGATGCGGACCGGGTCGGCAGCGGCGGAGACGGAGGTCGGGTCGGCGGCCGAGCCCACGAGGGAGGTGAAGGTGATCGCCGAGGCGGTCGTCTGCGAGAAGGCCGGCAGGGTGACCGGGTCCCCCGTGCTGGAGGTGACGCTCGGGTCCTGCAGGTAGGTGGCCATCCGCAACGCGCGGCTCATGGTGTCCATGGCGATCTGCGCGTCGGTGGTGTCGTTCTCGCGCCGGATCGTCTGCCCCTGCAGCTTGTAGGCCTGCACGACGACGACCGCGACCAGCGAGATGAGGATCCCCATGATCAACATGGTCACGCTGAGTTCCGCCAGCGTGACACCGGCGTCGTCGCGGCGGGTGCGGCGGACGCGAGCGAGGAGGCGGTTCACTTGGTCACCGCCTTGACGGGGCTGGCGGCGGTGAGCGTCGTGCCGCTGTCGAGGGTGGTCAGCAGGAACCCGGCCTTCCACGTGCCGAAGGGCAGAGCGACCTTGGCGGACGTCTGGTTCGCGGCGATCGTGACCTTGTAGGTCTCCGGGCTGGACTGGCACCCCGAGGCGGTGTTCTGGAAGTACAGCGTCCGGGGCGTGGCCGCCGGGACGATGGTGAGGTCGAGGCCGCCGGTCGGCACCGTGGCGGTGACCGCCTTGCCGGGCAGGGTGTCCGCCAGGGCCGTCGGCGGGGAGGCCGGGTCCTGGGTGCAGCTGCCGAACCAGACGGAGTAGCCGCTGTCCTGAGGCCACCACGTCGACGACGCGCCCGTGGCCGACGTGGACGGCAGCGCCTTGTAGGTGCGCTTCGTGACGTCGTTGACGGACAGCTGCGGAACGACGGTGTACCTGGCCGGGGAGGAGGTGACGGCGTTGCCGAAGACGGGGATCGCGTAGGTCCCCACGGCCTGGCCGGCCGGGGCGAAGCTGAGGTTCAGCGTCGTCGCCTTGTCGAAGCTGATCGAGCGGGACGACACCAGACCGGCCGTCACGCCCACCGTGGTCGTAGCGGGGCTCTGGTTGAGGTTGTCGATCCAGCCCGGCTGGCTCACGGAGATGGTCCGGCTCGTCATCGGGGCGAGGTTGTCGAAGAAGGCGCACCCGTCGTCGTCGGTGAGGGCGCTCTCCCCCGTGCTGAGGGTGACGACCTGCTGGCCGACCGGCTCCGGCGCCGCCTTGCCGACACCGGAATCGGTCACGGTCACCGCGACGGCGCCCTTGGTGGCGTCGGTGGAGGTGCCGGGGTTCTGGACGATGGTGTCGTTGCGGATCGCCTTCACCTGGCTGTTGTTCTGCCAGCTGACCGTGACCCCGACCTTCTTGTACAGCTGGCCACCGACCCCACCGGCGGCGCACGAGCGCTTCCCGCCGCTGCCGTCGTCGAAGACGGGGGTGACGATGGTGTTGACCGAGTAGCTCGTGCCCGACGCCGTCACCGTCGACGTGGCACTGACGATGTCGGAGTAGCCGGCGCTGCGGATCGTGTCGACCTGCTGAGCGGCGATCTTCGAGGCGACGGCCCGACCGCGGTTGTCCGCGGTCAGCGCCACCGACTTGACGATGACGCCCGCGGTGGCGACCGCGACCAGGGCGAAGATGACCATCGAGATGATCGTCTCGAGGAGCGTGAAACCTGCGTCCTCGTCGTGACGGGCGTCCACTCGTCGGCTCCTCGGTCGGTGGGGTGAGGGGGTCAGCAAGTGCCTTCGGCGAGACCGCCGTCGGCACTGAACCGGTACGTCTTCTTGCTGCCGGCGTCGTTGGTCAGCGCGACGCACCAGGTCGTGGAACTCGCCGGGTTGGCCAGGGAGGTGGCCGCCAGCTTGGTGCCACCGGTGAGCTGCACCTCGGCGGTGTAGGCCGGAGCGGCGTTGTCCTTCAGGAGGAGGAAGCCCGGCTTCGTGGTGGTGTCGAGCGCCTGGATCGTGCCGGTGCCGTCGACGAAGTAGGCGGCCATCTCCTTGCCCACGCGCGAGACGTCCGACTTCGTCGCCGCGTCACGAGCCTTGGCCCGCTGGGAGAGGAAGGTGGGGATGGCGATGGCGGCCAGGATGCCAATGATGATCATGACGACGAGGAGTTCGATGAGCGTGAAGCCGTCGTCGTTTCGCGTCCGCATGGTCGACCTCTCGTCAGGAGTACGACCGCGCCCCTGCGAGCGGATTTCCTCCGCCCGCAGGGGCACGGTCAGCAGGATCAGCTGCAGGGACCGGCCTGCAGACCCTTGGCGGCCGAGTAGCTGAAGATCTTGGTGCTACCGTTCGCGTTGGTCAGGGCGACGCACCAGTCGTTGTAGGTGTTCGCCGCGGTGCCGGCGGTAAAGGAGCTGCGAGCCGTGCCGTTGCTGACCTTGATGACCTGGGAGTAAGCCCCGGCCCCGGTACCGTCGGCGACCGTGATGTCAGCCCCAGCGGCGTTACCGGCCTGAGTGACGGTGAGAGTTCCGGTGCCGTCGGTGTAGTAGCTAGCGATCTCCTTGCCGATCGTGGAGACGTCGGCCTTGGTCGCGGTGTCGCGAGCCTTGGCGCGCTGCGAGAGGAACACCGGGATGGCGATCGCGGCGAGGATGCCGATGATGATCATGACGACGAGGAGCTCGATCAGGGTGAAGCCCTGGTCCTTCTCCTCGATCGACTTGCGGATGCGAGCGAGCATTCGATGCTCCCCTTCGTGAGAATCCGGAGCCGCTCGCGGGTCGCGCACCGGGTGACCGGTGTGGCGGCTCTTGTACTCAGTACTTCGGGCGGCACCGGCTGCGCCTTGAGACCCGGGTGACGCGATCACCCGGAGGGAGCAGCGGCACCGCCGTGCAACGGCGACGGCCCGTGAGCAAGGGTGCTCACGGGCCGTCTCCGACACGGCAAGAGAGATCGCCGTCGTTCAGTTGATGAGGTTGAAGACCCCGAAGATCGGCATGTACAGCGCGATGATCATGGAGCCGATGATGCCGCCCAGCACGGCGATCATCAACGGCTCGATGAGGCTGGTCAGGGCGTCGGTGGTCGCCTCGACCTCCTGGTCGTAGAAGTCGGAGATCTTGTGCAGCATCGCGTCGAGGGCTCCGGTGTCTTCCCCCACCGACATCATCTGGACGACCATCGAGGGGAAGATCCGGTGCTGCGCCAGCGGGCCGGCCAGGGACTGGCCCGACCTCACGCTCTCCATGACGTCGGTGGCCGCGCGCTGGATGACGACGTTGCCGGCCGCCCCACCGACGATCTCGAGGCTCTGCAGGATCGGCACGCCGGACCGCAGCATGGTCCCGAGGTTCCGGGTGAAGCGGCTCAGGGCGATCTTCTGCGTGAGCACGCCGAAGATGGGCAGTTTCAGCTTCAGCGGGTCGAGGACGTTCCGCACCCCTTCCCGGTGCTTCAGCTTGGGCCACGTCGCCGCCCAGACGATGAAGGCGACCAGACCCACCGGCGCCGCGATCTTCATCGCGCTCGAGAGCCACACGAGGATCTCCGTGGGCAGCGGCAGGGTGCCGCCGAGGTCGGAGAACATCTTCGTGAACACCGGCACGATGAACAGGAGCATCCCGACCACCGCCAGGATGGCGATGATGAACACGACCACCGGGTAGGTCATGGCCGACTTGACCTTGGCCTTGAGCTTGACCTCGGCCTCGAAGTTCTCGGCGAGCTGCACGAGCACCTGGTCGAGGAACCCCCCGACCTCACCGGCCCGGATCATGTTGATCATCAGCGGCGGGAAGACGCCGACGTGCCGGGCCAGCGCGGTGGACAGCGCGATGCCGGTCTCGACCTCGGCGCGGACCTCGGCCAGCGTGGCCGCCAGCTTCTTGCTCTCCGTCTGCTCGGCGAGGATCGCCAGCGCCTTGATGAGCGACAGACCCGACGACACCATCGTCGCGAACTGCCGCGACATCAGCGCGAGGTCCTTCAGCCCGACCCGGTTGCCCCCGGGCAGGCTGATCTCCATCTGCATGCCCTTGCCGGCCTTCGACTCCGTCACGGAGACCGGTGCGAGCCCCTGGCTCTTGAGCCGAGCCAGGACCGCCCCGGAGTCACCCGCCTCGAGCGAACCCTTGATGAGCTTGCCGGCCCGGTCCCGGGCCTGGTACTCGAAGGTCGTGTGCCCCGTCCGCGCCGGCGCCTTGGTCATCGTGGCCATGTCTCGTCCTTC
This sequence comes from Kineococcus halophytocola, assembly GCF_041276425.1. NCBI lineage: Bacteria > Bacillati > Actinomycetota > Actinomycetes > Kineosporiales > Kineosporiaceae > Kineococcus > Kineococcus halophytocola. The sequence continues at coordinate 236,613 of NZ_JBGFTU010000002.1, forward strand.
CTCAGCGCCCGGTCAGGCGACGGAACTCATCGGCGGCGGAGCACTTCTCCAGGCCGTGTTCGAACGTGATCTGGCGGGTGCGCACGAGGTCGGCCAGGTGCTGGTCGAGCGTGTGCATGCCGAACTGCGCACCGGCCTGCATGGCCGAGCCGATCTGGTGGGTCTTGCCCTCGCGGATGAGGTTGCGGATGGCGGGGGTGGCGACCATGACCTCGGTGGCGACGACGCGGCCGCGGCCGTCGGCGCGCTTGCACAGGGTCTGGCACACGACGCCCTGGATGGCGCCGGCGAGCTGGGTGCGGATCTGGGTCTGCTGGTGCGGGGGGAACACGTCGATGACGCGGTCGATGGTGGAGGCGGCGCTCTGGGTGTGCAGGGTGCCGAACACGAGGTGACCGGTCTCGGCGGCGGTGAGGGCGACGGAGATGGTCTCCAGGTCGCGCATCTCCCCGACGAGGATGATGTCGGGGTCCTGGCGCAGCACGTGCTTGAGCGCGTTGGCGAAGGACTTGGTGTCCTCCCCCACCTCGCGCTGGTTGACGATGCAGCTCTTGTGGCGGTGGAGGAACTCGATGGGGTCCTCGACCGTCATGATGTGGTCCTTGCGGGTGCGGTTGGCGAGGTCGACGATCGAGGCGAGCGTCGTCGACTTGCCCGAACCCGTCGGCCCGGTGACGAGGACGAAACCGCGCTGCAGCCCGGCGAACGACCCGACGACGGGCGGGACGCCGAGGTCCTCCAGGGGTTTGATCTCGAAGGGGATGCGGCGGAAGGCGACCCCGACGGACTCGCGCTGGCGGTAGACGTTGACGCGGAAGCGGGAGTGCCCGGGCACCTGGTAGGCGAAGTCGAGTTCCAGGTTCGCCTCGAACACCTCCCGCTGCTTCTGGGTGAGGATGGCGTAGATCGCCTCCTGCAGCGTCTTGGACACCATCTTCGGGAACTCGTCCATGGGCGTCATCTCCCCGGACAACCGCACCGTGGGGTGGGCCCCGGAGGTGAGGTGGACGTCGGAGGCACCCAGTTCCAGGGCGCGGACGAGCACGTCGTTGACGCGGACGGGGACCTCGGGGTCCTCGCCGCCGCTGGTCACCAGCGCCGCCACCTCGTAGGCCTCGACCTCGGGGGCGAGCTGGGCGACCGGGGGCTGGACCGGGACGGGCTGGACGGGAACGGGCACGGGGACGGGAACGGCGGGGGGCGCGAGCTGGAACCCCGCGGGTTCGGCGGGGGCGGCGAGGACGGCCTGGTCCTTCTCCAGCTGCTTGAGCAGGGCGCTGATGTTCGGCCGCGCCGAGGGCACCCCGTCCGCTCCCGGTCGCAGGTTCGCCGGGACGTACGGCTCCACGGGCTGCCCGCCCTGACCAGCGTTGTCCATCTCGCTCCCCACAGCCCGACCTCGAGCACGACGGAGCGCGCGGCCGACTGCCGGCGCTCTCCTGTGCTCATCGGCGGGGCCCACGGGACGCTTGAGGCGGTGGATCACGCCGTGACCCGATCGGGTCACCGGCCCGGGCACCCCCCGGCGCCGGCTCACAGGAGGAAGGGGGACAGTGGGGCCCGTGACCGACCAGGACCCGCTGACCTCCCCCTCCACCTCCCCCACCCGCACCCCCGGGAGCTGGCTCGGCTGGGTCGCGGCGGTCGTGGGGATCGGCGCGGTGGCCGTCCTCGTCTACGTCGCCACCCTCCTCGTCGGCTCGGCCCGCGACGCCCGCGCGATCGACGAGGCCTCGAAGAACCTGCCCGCGGTGGGGACCTACGAGCTGGCCGGCACCGTCCCGGCCGAGCAGCTCACGCAGGCCCCGTCCGAGCAGTGGTCCCTGACGGCCACGCAGGCCGAGGTGGGCCGGGAAGAGGTCCGGGTCCACCTGACGTGGACGAACGTCTCGAAGCAGACCGCGACGTGGGCGTGCCCGGGTCCGGTGGACCTGACGCGGTGGCAGAGCACCTCGGTCCGCCTGTCCGGGGCCGGCTCGGGCGCCAGCAGCGCGCACTGCACGCGCGATGAACCCACCGCGCAGGAGGTCGCCCCGGGCGGGTCGGTCCAGGACTGGGAGGCCTTCCCCCGCGACAGCGCGTTCGGGGCCGGGCCGGCGAGGATCACCGCGCAGGTCGACCGCCCCTCCGAGGAGAGCGACGGCCTCGGCGGCACGGTCGACGACACCCCGGACGTCGCCTTCACCCTGGACCTGGCGAAGGCGGCGTTCACGGCGGGCTGAGGCTCAGGCGCGGTCGCGCTCGGCCAGCGCGGCGAGCCCGGCGGCGCGCATCGCCTCGACCGGACCGGGGCGGCCCGTCATGAGCTCGACCTGCGCGACGGCCTGGTGCAGCAGCATCTCGAAACCGCCGACGACGGGCCCGTCCCACCGCCGGGCCAGCGGGGTCGGCCACGGCGCGTACACGACGTCGAGCAGCAGCGGCCACCGAGCGGGCGGGCCCGCACCGAGCAGGTCCTCGGTCATGGCCTGGGAGGCCCCGATGGGCACGGTGGACACGACGACGTCGGCGCTCAGGGCCACGGCGAGCTCGGACCAGTCGCGGACCTCGACCTGCCCGCCCAGACGGGCCGCGACCTCGCGCAGCTCGGCGGCGCGGGCCGGGGATCGCACGACGGCGACCGGCCGGGGACAGCCGGCCTGCAGCAGCGCGACGACGGCCGAGCGGGCGGTGGCGCCCCCGCCGAGCACGACGCCGCGCCCGATCCGCCCGGCGCCGGCCTCGGCGAGCGCGGTGACCAGGCCGGTGACGTCGGTGTTCTCCGCCCGCAGCCGCACCGCGTCCCGGCCCGTGGCCCCCCGGTGGTCCGGGTGGTCCGGGTGGTCCGGGCGCGGGGTGACGACGACGGTGTTGACCGCGCCGACGGCGCGGGCGAAGTCGCTGACCTCGTCCACGAGCGGGACGACGGCCTGCTTCAGCGGCATCGTCAGGCTCAGCCCGGCCCAGCCCGGGTCCAGCGCGCCGACGACGGCGGGCAACCGGGCCTCGTCGACCTCCAGGAGGTCGTAGCTCCAGCCGTCCAGCCCGAGCGCCGCGTAGGCGGCGCGGTGCAGCGCCGGGGACAGCGAGTGCGCGATCGGCGACCCGCAGACCGCTGCCCTCACTGCTCCGGGTGCTCCCTCAGGTACTGCTGGAACAGCTTGACGTTGGCGGCGTGCTCGGCCCCCGTCGTGGCGAAGCGCGTCTCACCCGTCTCCAGGTTCACCGTGACGAAGTACAGCCACGGCCCCTCGGCCGGGTTCATCGCCGCGCGCAGCGCCGCCTCACCGGGGTTGCTGATGGGGCCTGCCGGCAGCCCCGGGTGCAGGTAGGTGTTGTAGGGCGAGTCCGTCGCCCGCTGCTCGGCGGTGGTGGTGACCTTGCCGGTCGCGCCGACCGCGTAGCTGACGGTCGAGTCGAGCTGCAGCGGCATCCCGATGGCCATCCGGTTGGCCAGGACGCGCGTCACCTTGGCCATGTCCTCGGCGCTGCGCGCCTCCTTCTGCGCGATGCTCGCCTCCACGACGACGTCGTGCAGGCGCTCGGGCGGGACGCCCAGGTTCGCCAGGACGGTGTTCGCCTGCGTGACCATGGCCTTGAGCACGTCCGCCGCGCTCTCCCCGGGGTTGACGGCGTAGGTGGCGGGGAACAGGTAGCCCTCGGCGTTGCCGTTCGCCGCGGGCGGCAGGCCCAGCGCCACCGGGTCGGCCGCGGCCGCCTCCAGGTCGGCCGCGGGGATGCCGGTCGTGTCCTCCACCAGGGTCAGGACCTGCGGGACGGTCAGGCCCTCGGGCACCGTGAGGCGGGTCGTGACCTTGGAGGCGGGGTCGAGCAGGAGCGCGACGGCCGCGGCGGCCGACATGTTCTCCTTCAGGCGGTAGGTGCCCGGCTGGATGCCGGCCGTCCTGGGCTCGTCCCGGGAGGCGCTGACGAAGGCGGTGCTGGACTTCACGACCCCGGCCTCGGCCAGGGTGCGGCCGATGGCCCGGCCGCTGTCCCCGGCGACGACGCGGACGTCGACGGAGCCGGTGCCCGGCCCCTCGTAGTCGTCGCTCTCGGTGAAGCCGGAGACGACCGGGCCCAGGGTCCCCCAGGCCGCCCAGGTGCCCCCGCCGATGACGGCGAGCGCGGCGACGAGGGCCACCGCGGCCCGGCGACGGCGCACCCCCCGCCGGCGCGGGTCCTTGGTGTGCGTGCCGGGAAGATCCATCAGGTCCATCATCAGTCCCTGCCCTCCGTGGCGTCGGGTTCCGACGTCCGTGCCCCACTGTGCTTGCGGTGCCGCGGTTTGCGGCGTGTCTGCGGTTCCTGCACCACCCGTCCGGGGGTGTGCCCCGCGCGCTCGGCGTCGAGCGCCGCCTGCAGCAGGACCACGGCGGCCACCTGGTCGACGACCGCGCGGAACTGCTTCTCCCTCCGTCCCGCGGCGTGCAGCGCCCGGTGCGCGTCGACCGTGCTCAGCCGTTCGTCGACGAGCCGGACGGGCACGCCGGGGACCGCCGCACTGATCTTGTCCGCGTACCCGGCCGCGCGCAAGGCTGCCGGGCCCTCGGACCCGTCCAGGGACAGCGGCCAGCCCACGACGACCTCGATCGCCCCGCGGTCGCGGACCTCGGCGGCCACCTCGGCCACGTCGGTGTCCTGCTCGCCGTCGCGCACGAGGGTCCGCACCGGGGAGGCGATCACGCCGGCCGGGTCGCACGCGGCCAGGCCGACCCGGACGCTGCCCACGTCGACGCAGACCCTCACCCCCGCTCTCACCGGGGGCTCACCGCCGGTCCGCTCACGCCGACCCGGTGACGCGGGCGCCGACGAAGTCGCCGATGGCCGTCAGCGCCGCGGGGACCTTCGAGGCGTCCTGGCCCCCGCCCTGGGCGAGGTCGTCCTTGCCGCCGCCGCCCCCGCCGAGGGTCTGGGCCGCGGTGCGGACCAGCTCACCGGCCTTGACGCCCCAGCGGCGGGCCTCGGCGTTGGTGGCGACCACGACGACGGGCCGGTCCTTGGCCACGCCGGTGACGGCGACCACGACGGGGCGTTCCTCGCCCAGGCGCGAGCGGACGTCCAGGACGAGCGTGCGCACGTCGTCGGCCGAGGCCGCGCCCGCGTCGTGGGTGACGACCTGGACGCCGAACGTGTCGGTCGGGGTCGCGGCGATCTGCGGCGCCAGGGCCAGGACCTGCCCGGCCCGCAGCGTGGCGAGCTCCTTCTCCGCCTCCGACAGGCGGGTCAGCAGCGAGCCGATGCGGTCCGGCAGCTCCTCGGGGCGGGCCTTGACCACGTCGGTGAGCTGGTTCACCAGCAGGTGCTCGCGGGTGAGGAAGTCGAACGCGTCGGCGCCCACGAGGGCCTCGATGCGGCGCGCGCCGGACCCGATGGAGCTCTCGGACAGGATCGTGACGAGCCCGACCTGCTGGGAGGTGAGCGTGTGGGTGCCCCCGCACAGCTCCTTGGACCAGTCCCCGCCGATGGACACCACGCGGACGCGGTCGCCGTACTTCTCCCCGAACAGGGCCATCGCCCCGGAGTTCAGCGCCGCGTCGCGGTCCATGACCTCGGCGGCGACGGGCAGGTCGTCGTGGATGCGCTCGTTGACGACGCCCTCGATGTCGCGCACGACCTGCCCGGCGACCTGGGCCGTGGCGGCGTAGTCGAAGCGGAGCCGGCCCGGGGCGTTCTGCGACCCGGCCTGGGTGGCGCCGTCGCCGAGGTGCTCGCGCACGACCTGGTGGACGAGGTGGGTCGCGGTGTGGGCGCGGCTGACCGAGCGGCGCCGGGCGGCGTCGACGACGGCGTGCACGGCGTCACCGGCGACGAGCTCACCGCTGGTCACCGACCCCTTGTGCACGTACAGGCCGCGCACGGGCTGCTGCACGTCGGTCACGGTGACGACGGCGCCGCCGGCGGTGGTGAGGGTGCCGTGGTCGGCGAGCTGCCCACCGCCCTCGGCGTAGAACGGCGTGCGGTCCAGGACGACCTCGACGTCGGTGCCCACGGGCGCGGACGGCGTGCTCACCCCGCCCTGCAGGACGACGGCGACGCGGGCCTCGCCGGAGGCGAGCTCGTAGCCGGTGAAGGTGACGGGGGCGGGCAGGCCCTCCAGCGTCGAGCGGTAGACCGTCAGGTCCACCCCGCCGGTCTTCTTCGCCCTGGCGTCGGCCTTGGCCCGCCCGACCTGCTCGGCCATGAGCGTGCGGAACCCGGCCTCGTCCACGCTCACGCCGGCCTCGGCGGCCATCTCCAGCGTCAGGTCGATGGGGAACCCGTAGGTGTCGTGCAGCGCGAACGCCCGCTCCCCCGACAGGCTCCCCCCGCCGGCCGCCCTCGTCTGCGCCACCGCGGTCTCGAAGATCGCCGTGCCCGAGACGAGGGTGCGCCGGAAGGCCTGCTCCTCGGCGTAGGCGACCTGCGCGATGCGGTCGAAGTCGGTGCGCAGCTCGGGGTAGGAGGCGCTCATGACCTCCATGGAGGCCGGCAGCAGGATCGGCAGCGCCTCCTCCTCGAAGCCGAGCAGGCGCATCGCGCGCACGGCGCGGCGGATGAGGCGGCGCAGGACGTACCCGGCGCCCTCGTTGCCGGGGGTGACGCCGTCGCCGATGAGCATGAGCGCGCTGCGGACGTGGTCGGCCACGACGCGCATGCGCACGTCGTCGTCGTGGTTGGCGCCGTACTCCTTCTCGGCCGCGAGCGCCGCGTAGTCCAGCACGGGCCGGACCTCGTCGATCTCGTACATGTTGTCGACGCCCTGCTTGAGGAACGCGACGCGCTCCAGGCCCATGCCGGTGTCGATGTTCTTGGCGGGCAGCTCACCGGCGACGTCGAAGTCCGTCTTGGAGCGCACCGCGGAGAGCTGGTACTGCATGAACACGAGGTTCCAGATCTCGATGTAGCGGTCCTCGTCGGCCTCCGGGCCGCCCTCGGCGCCGTAGGCGGGGCCGCGGTCGAAGTAGATCTCCGAGCAGGGGCCGCCGGGACCGGGCTGGCCGGTGTTCCAGTAGTTGTCCTTCTTGCCGCGGCGCTGGATGCGCTCGGCGGGCAGGCCCTGCTCGCGCCACAGGACGAACGCCTCGTCGTCGTCGAGGTAGACGGTCGTCCACAGGCGCTCGGGGTCGAAGCCGAGGCCGCCGTCGGCCTCGGGGGTGGTCAGCAGCTCCCAGGCGAAGGCGACGGCGTCGCGCTTGAAGTAGTCGCCGAAGGAGAAGTTGCCGTTCATCTGGAAGAACGTGCCGTGGCGGGTGGTCTTGCCGACCTCCTCGATGTCGAGGGTCCGCAGGCACTTCTGCACGCTGGTGGCCCGCGGGTAGGGGGCGGGCACCTGGGCGGTGAGGTAGGGGATGAAGGGCACCATCCCGGCGACGGTGAACATGAGGCTGGGGTCGGTCGAGACCAGCGAGGCGCTCGGGACGACGGTGTGGCCCTTGCGCTCGAAGAAGTCGAGCCACCGGCGACGGATCTCTGCCGTCTGCATCGGACGTGCCTCCTGCTGTGGTTGCTGCCGGACGTGCTGTGCCCCGGGGGGACGTACGACCCTCGACCCTACCGGGCCGGGGTCTCGCTCCTCCTCACCAGCCGTGCAGGCGCCGGGCCCGGTCGGCGACCTCCTCGAAGCGCTCTCGGTCCAGGGCCGCGCCCTCGCGGCGCACGTCGCGCGGGGCGACGCGCAGCACGCGGTCGAGGCGGACCTCGCTGGGGCGGCGCTGCCGGTCCCAGGCGCCGGTGCCCACGTCGACCCAGACCCGGCCGTGGTCCCCGCGGCCGGCACCGGCGACGTGGTCCTTGCTCGTCATCATGAAGCCGACGAGCCCGTCCCCGTCCCGGCCGACGACGAGGACGGGACGGTCCTTGCCGCGCCCGTCGTCCTCCTCGAAGGGCACCCACGCCCACACGACCTCGCCGGGGTCGGGCCGGCCGTCGGTGCGGGGGGCGTACTCGAGGCGGACGCGGCCGGGCTCGGCGTCGCGGGCCCCGCGCCCGCGGCGGGGCCGGGGGCGGTCCGGGGCGTGCTCGGGCGTGGGTGGGGCGGTCCGCGGCGCGGCGAGCTGGCGTTCCAGCTCCCCGGTGAGGACGCGCAGCCCGGCGCGCAGGAGGCGGGCGAGCATCAGCGCCCCCTGACGATGCGACGCAACCGGGCCAGGCGCTCGCGCACGGCCGCCTCGAACCCGCGGTCGGTGGGCACGTAGTAGTCCGTGCCGACGAGGGCGTCGGGGGCGTACTGCTGCTGCGCGACCCCGGTGGGCACGTCGTGGGTGTAGACGTACCCGGTGCCGTGCCCGATCGTGCCGGCCCCGGAGTAGTGGGCGTCGCGCAGGTGCGGCGGGACGGGTCCGCCGCGCCCGGCGCGCACGTCGGCGATGGCGGCGTTGATCGCGGCGTACGCGGCGTTGGACTTCGGCGCGGTGGCGTTGTGGACGACGGCCTGGGCCAGCACGATCCGCGCCTCGGGCATTCCGATCTGCGCGACCGCGGTCATGGCCGCCACGGCGGTCTGCAGCGCCGAGGGGTCGGCCATCCCGACGTCCTCGCTGGCGGCGATGACGATGCGGCGGGCGATGAACCGGGGGTCCTCCCCCGCCTCGATCATCCGGGCCAGGTAGTGCAGGGCGGCGTCGACGTCCGAGCCGCGCATCGACTTGATGAAGGCGCTGGCCACGTCGTAGTGCTGGTCGCCCTGCCGGTCGTAGCGCACCGCGGCCCGGTCCAGGGCCCGTTCGGCGTCGGCGAGGGTGACGACGGGTTCACCGTCCCCGTCGAGGGCGGCGCCGGCGGCGGCCTCCAGGGCCGTCAGCGCGCGGCGGGCGTCGCCGTCGGCGACCCGCACGAGGTGCTCCAGGGCGTCGTCGGTGACGCGGACCTCCCCGGCCAGCCCGCGCGGGTCGGTCAGCGCGCGGCGCACCAGGCCGCGCACGTCCTCGGCCGTCAGCGGCTGCAGGGTCAGCAGCAGCGAGCGGGACAGCAGCGGGGTGACGACGGAGAAGTTCGGGTTCTCGGTGGTGGCCGCGACCAGCACGACCCAGCGGTTCTCCACCCCGGGCAGCAGCGCGTCCTGCTGGGCCTTGGTGAAGCGGTGGATCTCGTCGAGGAACAGCACGGTCTGGCGGCCGTAGAGGTCCCGGTCGGTGCGGGCGGCCTCCACGACGGTGCGCACGTCCTTGACCCCGGCGGTGACCGCGGACAGCTCGGCGAACGTCCGGCCGCCGGAGGAGGCCAGGACGGTGGCCAGCGTCGTCTTGCCCGTGCCCGGCGGGCCCCACAGGATCACCGAGGCCGGGCCGGCGCGGCCGAGGTCGCCCTCGCCGGCCAGCCGGCGCAGCGGGGAGCCCGGGCCCAGCAGGTGCTGCTGGCCCACGACCTCCTCGATCGAGCGGGGACGCATCCGCACGGCCAGGGGGGCACCGGCCAGGACGGAGGGTCGGCGGTCGTCCGCGACGGGGTCGTCGTCGGAGGTGAACAGGTCGGCCACCCCCGCACCGTACGTGCCGGCCCCGCTCCAGGTCCCGCGCCTGGTCCCGCGCCGTCACCCCCGGTCACGTGAAGGCCCTTTCCGTGCCGCCACACAGGTCAGACCCAGGGTTTCCCGGGACATCTGGCAGGTGACGGTCCGACGATGGGGAGATGACCGCGACCACGACCCGGCGTTCGGACCTCACCCGCCCCGACGGCACCGCGTTGCGCGTGCTCGTCGTCGACGACGAGTCGACTCTGTCGGAGTTGCTGAGCATGACTCTGCGCTACGAGGGCTGGGAGGTGCAGACGGCGGGCAACGGCCTGGACGCGGTCCGCGCCGCCCGCACCTTCCGGCCCGACGCCGTCATCCTGGACATCATGCTGCCGGACATCGACGGCCTGGAGGTCCTGCGCCGCCTGCGCGCCGACGCCACCGACGTGCCGGTGCTCTTCCTCACGGCCAAGGACGCCGTGGAGGACCGCGTCGCGGGTCTGACCGCCGGCGGGGACGACTACGTCACCAAACCGTTCAGCCTCGAGGAGGTCGTGGCCCGCCTGCGCAGCCTGCTGCGCCGCTCCGGCCTCGCGGCCGCCAAGGCCGAGCCCGTCTTGGCCGTCGGTGACCTCGTCCTGGACGAGGACAGCCACGAGGTGATCCGCGCGGGCGAGGAGATCCGCTTGACCGCCACCGAGTTCGAGCTGCTGCGCTACCTCATGCGCAACCCGCGCCGGGTCCTGTCGAAGGCGCAGATCCTGGACCGGGTGTGGAACTACGACTTCGGCGGCCAGGCCAACATCGTCGAGCTGTACGTCTCCTACCTGCGCCGCAAGATCGACGCCGGCCGCACCCCCATGATCCACACCGTCCGCGGGGCGGGGTACGTCCTGAAGCCGGCCGACGGCGTCGCCGCCGCCGCCGCGAGCTGAACCCCGGGGAGCTGGAACGCCGGTGGTCGCGTCCGCACGGCTGCGCAACCGCTCCCTGCGCAGCCGCCTGGTCCTGACCACCAGCGCGCTGCTCGTCGCGGTCGCGCTCGTCATCGGGGTCGTGACCACGGTGGCGCTCTACTCCTCGCTCATGGGCCAGGCGCGCCAACGCCTGTCCCAGACGGTGGACCGGACGGCGCAGTTCTCCGAAGGGGGCGGGAACCGCGGTGACGCCCCCGACCCCGCCCTCGACCCCGCCCTCGACCCCGGTCGCCGCCGACCGCCGCCGACCGCTCCGGCGACGTGCTCGAACGGGACACCGGGGTTCGTCGGCTTCGGTCTGGTGGACGGCACCGTCAACGCGCGCTTCGACGACGGTCAGGTGCTGGTCAGGCAGTCCGGCGTCTTCGACAGCAACGGCTCCGGACAGGACTTCGCGTGCGTGCGTGAACTGACCGCCGGGCAGGTCGCCCAGCTGTCCACCGTGGACGCCGACGGTGCGCGGCGCATGGACCTGCCCGGCCTCGGGGAGTACCTGGTGCAGGGGCAGGTCCTGTCCGACGGCTCCCTCCAGGTCTCCGGCCTCCCCCTGGCCGACGTGAACCGCACCCTGCTGACCGTCGCGGGCGTCGAGGCCGCGGCCGTCCTCGGCGGGGTCGCCCTCGCCGCGATCGCCGGTTCCGTCCTCGTCCGCCGCGACCTCCTCCCGCTGCAGCGGGTCGCGACGACCGCGGCGCGCGTGTCGGAGCTGGAACTGGACCGCGGCGAGGTCGACCTGTCCCTGCGGGTGCCCGACACCGACGAGGGCACCGAGGTCGGCAAGGTGGGAGCGGCGCTGAACCGCATGCTCGACAACGTCGGGTCGGCGCTGGAAGCGCGGCACGCCTCCGAACAGCGCGTGCGCCGGTTCGTCGCCGACGCCTCGCACGAACTGCGCACCCCGCTGGCCGCGATCCGCGGCTACGCCGAGCTCACGCGGCGCAGCGGCGAGCAGGTGCCGGCCGACGTCCGGCACGCCCTGGGCCGCGTGGAGTCCGAGGCCGTGCGGATGACCGGCCTCGTGGAGGACCTGCTGCTGCTGGCCCGGCTGGACTCCGGCCGGCCCCTGGACCGCGAACCCGTCGACCTCACGATGACCGTGCTGGACGCCGTGAGCGACGCCCGGGTCGCCGGCCGCGACCACACCTGGCGCCTGGACCTGCCCGAGGAGGCCGTCGAGGTGGCCGGCGACCCGGGCCGGTTGCACCAGGTGCTGACGAACCTGCTCGCCAACGCCCGCACGCACACCCCACCCGGCACGACGGTCACCGTCGGGATCGTGCCCGACGGTGACCGGGCGCACGTCGACGTCGTCGACGACGGGCCGGGCATCCCGACCGGGCTGCTGCCCGACGTCTTCGAGCGCTTCGCCCGCGGGGACTCCTCCCGCTCCCGCGCCGCCGGCAGCACGGGCCTGGGGCTGGCGATCGTGCAGGCCGTCGTCACCTCCCACCACGGGACCGTCACGGTCGAGAGCCGCCCGGGGCGCACGGCGTTCCGCGTCACCCTCCCGACGACGATCCCCCCGACGCTCCCGGACCCGTGAACCCCACCTCACAGGGCCACCACAGCCCCACCCCACCCCCGGTGGAGGTCGGCGGCCGAGGCTGGGGCCATGACAGCGACCACCTCCGGTCCCGCGGGTCTCAGCCCGCTGCGGCCGCCGGCCCCCCGCCCGGCCGCCGACGCCTGGACGAGTTCCAGCACCACCCCCGCCCTGGACGTCGTGGTCCCGGTCTTCAACGAGCAGCGCGACCTCGAACCGTGCGTTCGGCGGCTGCACGAGCACGTGTCGCGGTTCCCCTTCCGCACCCGCATCACCATCGCCGACAACGCCAGCACCGACGCCACCCCGCAGGTCGCCGCGGCGCTGGCCGCCGAACTGCCCGACGTGCGGCACGTGCGGCTGGAGGAGAAGGGTCGCGGCCGCGCCCTCAAGCAGGTCTGGTCGGCCTCCGACGCCCGGGTCCTGGCGTACACGGACGTCGACCTCTCGACCGACCTGGCGGCCCTGCTGCCGCTCGTCGCGGGGTTGTTGTCCGGGCACTCCGACGTGGCCATCGGCTCGCGCCTGGCGCGCGGCGCGCACGTCGTGCGCGGCGCCAAGCGCGAGGTCATCTCCCGCTGCTACAACCTCCTGCTGCACGGCACCCTGCGCGTCCGCTTCACCGACGCCCAGTGCGGGTTCAAGGCCATCCGCGCCGACGTGGCCGCGCAGGTCCTGCCCCTGGTGGAGGACACCGGCTGGTTCTTCGACACCGAGGTCCTCGTCCTGGCCGAACGCGCGGGGCTGCGGATCCAGGAGATCCCCGTCGACTGGGTCGACGACCCCGACAGCACCGTGGACATCGTCGCGACCGCGCTGGCCGATCTGCGCGGTATCCGCCGGCTGGCGAGCGCGATCGGGTCCGGTCGGTTGCCGTTCGCGGAGATCCGCGCGAGCCTCGGCCGCGGCCCGCAACCCGCCGAGGTCGCCGGGGTGCCCACCTCCCTGGCCGGGCAGCTCACCCGGTTCGTCGGCGTCGGGGTGGCCAGCACCCTCGCGTACGCCCTGCTCTACCTGGCGTTCCAGACCGTCGCGGGTGCGCAGGTCGCGAACTTCCTCGCCCTCCTGGTGACCGCGGTCGCGAACACCGCGCTGAACCGCCGCCTGACGTTCGGCGTCCGCGGGTCGCGGGGGGCGGCCCGGCACCAGGCTCAGGGGCTGCTGGTGTTCCTGCTCGGCTGGGGCATCACCTCCGGCAGCCTGCTGGCCCTGCACAGCGCCCGGCCCCACGCCCACCAGTCGGTGGAACTCGGGGTCCTGACGGCCGCGAACCTCGTGGCCACCGTCGTCCGCTTCCTCCTCCTGCGCACGTGGGTGTTCAGCGACCGCCGGCACCACCGGCCCGGGGACACGACCGGGGAGGTGCCGGCGTGAGTTCGACCACCGGTTCGGTCACCCACGCCCTCGGGTGGGCCCGCAGCACCGGCTCCGCCACCCCGGACCGCCTGCGGCAGCTGGCGAGGACCACCTGGCGGGGCCGCGAGCACGACCCGGTCTGGGTGCGCCCGGCCCTGCTCGGGCTGCTGGTCGCCACGGCCGTCCTGTACCTCGTGGGCCTGTCGGTCTCGGGGTGGGCCAACCCGTTCTACGCGGCCGCCGCCCAGGCCGGGTCGCGGTCGTGGGAGGCGTGGTTCTTCGGGTCCTCCGACGCGGCCAACGCCATCACCGTGGACAAACCCCCGGGGGCGCTGTGGGTGACGGGTCTGTCGGTGCGGTTGTTCGGGTTGTCCTCGTGGTCGATCCTCGTCCCGCAGGCCCTCGAGGGCGTGGCCTCGGTCGCCCTCCTGCACGCCACGGTCCGGCGCCGCACGAGCCCGGCCACCGGTCTGATCGCCGGGTTCCTGCTCGCCACGACCCCCGTCGCGACGCTGATGTTCCGGTTCAACAACCCCGACGCGCTGCTCGTGCTGCTGATGGTGGCCGCTGCCTGGGGGACGCTGAAGGCCGTCGACACCGGGCGCGCGCGGTTCCTCCTCTGGGCCGGGGTGTTCATCGGGTTCGGGTTCCTCACCAAGCAGCTGCAGGTGTTCCTCGTCCTGCCCGGGCTGGGCCTGGCCTACCTGTGGGCGGCGCCGCACCCGCTGGGGCGGCGGGTGCGCCACCTGCTGCTCGCCGCGGCCGCGGTCCTCGTCTCGGCGGGCTGGTGGGTGGCGCTCGTCGAACTCCTGCCCGCCTCGGTGCGCCCCTACGTGGGGGGTTCGCAGGACGACTCGTTCCTGTCCCTGACGTTCGGCTACAACGGGTTCGGCCGGCTCACCGGGGACGAGACCGGCAGCGTGGGCGCCGGGAACGGCTGGGGCGAGACGGGCATCGCCCGCATGTTCAGCCCGGAGTTCGGCGGGAACATCTCGTGGTTGCTGCCCGCGGCGTTCGCGCTGGCCGCCGCCGGGTTCGTCCTCACCCGCAGGGCCCCCCGCACCGACACCCGCCGCGCCGCCCTGCTGGTCTGGAGCGGCTGGCTGGTCGTCACGTCCGTGGCGTTCAGCTTCATGTCGGGGATCATCCACCCCTACTACACCGTGGCCCTGGCCCCGGCCGTCGCCGCCCTCGTCGCGCTCGGCACGACGGGCCTGTGGCGCCACCGGGCCTCCCGCCGGGCCCTGCCGGTCCTGGCGGTGCTCACTGCGCTCACCGCGGGCTGGGCGTTCGTCCTGCTCGGGCGCAGCGCGGAGTTCCTGCCGTGGTTGCGGTGGGTCGTCCTCGTCGCCGGGATCGCCGGCACGGCGGGGCTGGCCGGGGCGGCGCTCGTGGGCGAGGGGGTCCTCGCCCGGCGCCTGCGCGGGGCCGGGGCCGTCGCCGCGGTGCTGGCGGTGCTCGCCGGTCCGGTCTCCTACTCGGTGCAGACCGCCGCGACCGCGCACACCGGCGCCATCGTCTCGGCGGGCCCGAGCTCGTCGGGGACGTTCGCGACGGGCGGGGGGCGCGGCGGTCCCGGCGGCGGGTCGTTCGCGCCGATGTTCACCCAGGGCCGCACCCCCGGCGGCGGGACGGCACCGGGGACGGGCCTGCCGGGTACGTCGCAGAACCCCTTCGGCACCGGCCGGACCCGGACCGGTCGCACCGGGGGGTTCGGCGCGTCCCGGACCGGGGGCGGGGGTGGTGGTGGTCTGCTGGGCGCGACGACGCCGGGGTCCGCCGTGGTCGACCTGCTCGGGGCCGACGCCGGGCGGTACCGCTGGGTCGCCGCGACGACAGGGTCCAACAACGCCGCCGGGTACCAGCTCGCGACGCAGGAACCGGTGATGGCCGTCGGGGGGTTCAACGGCACCGACCCCGCCCCGACGCTGGCCCAGTTCCAGGCGTACGTGGCGGCCGGGGACGTCCACTACTACGTGCTGAGCCGGTCGATGGCCTCCACGCGGACGGGCGGCAGCGACGCGGCGGCGCAGATCGCGACGTGGGTGGAGCAGAACTTCACCGCCACGACCGTCGACGGCACCACCCTGTACGACCTGACCCAGGGCTCCACGAGCTCGACCTGACACGGACCACCGGACCCCTCCGCACCGACCCCGCGCACGGCCCCCGACAACCGCTGTCGGGGGCCGTGCGCGTTCTGGCGGCAGGCACAGGGAGGTCACCGGAGCAGGACAGCGCGCCGCGTCAGGGTCGGGGCGTGACCACAACAGGACAGAGCCCCCGTCCCGCAGCCCGTCCCGCCCACCGGCTGCACCACCGGCTGCTCGCCGCCGGCCTCGTGGCCGGTCTGGGCACCGCCAGCACCGCGGGCGCCTCCGCGGCGGCAGCGGCCCCGACCTCCACGACCACACCCGCGACGACACCCGCGACGACCCGGGGCGGCGTCACGGTCCCCACGGGGATCCGGGAGGCCGTCGTCCCCGCCGCCGTCTCGCCGGCGGCGCTACCGGCGGCGTGGGAGACCGGCCCCGCGCGGCGCACGAGCACCGTGAGCCTGCTGCTGTGACGAGCCGGCCCACAGGGCCGCAGCTCCCACGAGGGCCCCGGCGAGCAGCCACGCCCCGAGGACGTCGGTGGGCCAGTGGGCCCCCAGCCAGACGCGGTCGATCGAGACCACGACGAGCTCGGTGGCCCCCAGGACGGCGACGACGCCCCGCCGCGCCGGCGGGGCGAGCAGCAGGACGGCGGCGAGGACGACCGTCGCCGAGGCCAGGGCGTGCCCGGAAGGGAACGAGCCCCCGCCCGACGACGTCAGCCCGGCCTCCAGCGCGGGCCGGGCGCGGTCGGTGAGGGCCTTCAGCGCGGGAGAGGCCACCGCGGCGACCGCCCCGGCGACCAGGGCCGCCCGGGCCTGCCGTCGGCGCCCGGCGCCGTGCGCGGCGAGGACCCCGAGCACACCGAGGAGGTACACCCAGACCGGCTGGGTGACCGCCTCGACCACCTGGGCGACCCGCGTCGTCGCCGGGCTCGCCCGCGCCGCGTCCACCGCCGCGGCGGACACGGCCGCCTCGCCCGGCACCGCGCCCGTCGTCACCACCGCGGTCAGGGCGAGGAACCCGAGCGCGCACAGCGCGACGAGGACCCTCACCCCTGCGCGTCGCCCCCGGCCGGCCCCTCGCCCTTCGGCGCCTCGGGCGTCGCGTCGACCCCGGCCTCCTTGCGCTGCTGCGCGGTGATCGGCGCGGGCGCGGCCGTCAGCGGGTCGTACCCGCCGCCGGACTTCGGGAACGCGATGACCTCGCGGATGGAGTCCGCGCCCGCGAGCAGCGCCACGACGCGGTCCCAGCCGAACGCGATCCCGCCGTGCGGCGGGGCGCCGAAGGAGAACGCGTCGAGCAGGAACCCGAACTTCTCCCGCGCGTCCTGCGGCGAGATGCCCATGACCGAGAACACGCGCTCCTGCACGTCCCGGCGGTGGATGCGGATCGAGCCCCCGCCGATCTCGTTGCCGTTGCAGACGATGTCGTAGGCGTTGGACAGGGCCGAGCCGGGGTCGGTGTCGAACGTGTCGACGACCTCCGGCTTGGGCGCGGTGAACGCGTGGTGCACGGCGTTCCAGGCCCCGCCGCCGATCGACACGTCGTCGTCCTCGGCCGCGGATTTGAACATCGGGGCGTCGACGACCCACAGGAACGACCAGGCGCCCTCGTCGATCGCACCCGTGCGGCGGGCGATCTCCCCGCGCGCCGCACCCAGCAGCGCGCGGGAGGGGTTCACGGCGCCGGCGGCGAAGAAGATGCAGTCCCCGGGGTTGGCCCCGACGTGCGCGGCGATGCCGGCCTTCTCGGTCTCGGAGAGGTTCTTCGCGACGGGGCCGGACAGTTCCCCGTCCTGCCCGACGAGGATGTAGGCCAGCCCGCGAGCGCCACGCTGCTTGGCCCAGTCCTGCCAGGCGTCGAGGACCTTGCGCGGCTGGGAGGCCCCGCCGGGCATGACGACGGCCCCGACGTAGGGGGACTGGAAGACGCGGAAGCTGGTGCCGGCGAAGAACTCGGCGCACTCGACGAGTTCGATGCCGAACCGCAGGTCGGGCTTGTCCGAGCCGTAGCGGCGCATGGCCTCCTCGTACGTCATCCGCGGCAGCGGCAGCGGGACGTCGTACCCGATGAGCTTCCACAGGGCGGCGACGATCTGCTCGCCCAGGGCGATGACGTCGTCCTGCTCGACGAAGCTCATCTCGATGTCGAGCTGGGTGAACTCCGGCTGGCGGTCGGCGCGGAAGTCCTCGTCGCGGTAGCAGCGGGCGAGCTGGTAGTACCGCTCGACGCCGCCGACCATGAGGAGCTGCTTGAACAGCTGCGGGCTCTGCGGCAGGGCGTACCAGGACCCGGGGGCCAGTCGGGCGGGGACGAGGAAGTCGCGGGCGCCCTCGGGGGTGGAGCGCGTCAGGGTCGGGGTCTCGACCTCGGTGAACGCGTTCTCCTGCAGGACCTCGCGGGCGGCGCGGTTGGCCGCCGAGCGCAGCCGGATGGCCTGGGCCGGGCCGGTGCGGCGCAGGTCCAGGTAGCGGTACTTCAGGCGCGCCTCCTCCCCGACGCTGAGGTGGTCGTCGACCTGGAAGGGCAGCGGGGCGGCCTCGGACAGGACCTCCAGGTCGGTGGTGTCGACCTCGACGGCCCCGGTGGGGATGGCCGGGTTCTCGTTGCCCTCCGGGCGCAGCCGGACGTCGCCGGTGATGCGCACGCAGTACTCGTTGCGCAGGTCGTGGGCGCCGCCGGCGTCGAGGATCTCGTCGCGGGCGACGACCTGCACGACGCCCGAGGCGTCGCGCAGGTCGAGGAAGGCCACTCCCCCGTGATCCCGACGACGTGCCACCCACCCGGTGAGCGACACGGTCTGTCCGGCGTGACCGGCGCGCAGGCTGCCGGCCTCGTGGGTGCGGAGCACGGGGTTGTCCTCTCGATCGTCAGTGCGCGGTGGTGCGCACGCACGATCCTACGGACTCCCCGGCGCCGCTCCCCCGGGCCTCGGCGGGGCTCAGCCGGTGCGGGCCGGCACCCCGGCCTCGGCCCCGGCGAGGTCGGCGACCAGGCGCAGCGCGAGCCGGTCCAGCAGGACCAGGTTGACCGAGGGGTCGGTGACGACGGCCAGGACGTGGCCGGCGTTGACGCCGTAGACGACGAGGCAGCCGTCGCCGCCCTTGACGGTGGTCTGCACGAACGCGCCGAGGCCGGTGGCCGCCGCGGCGCGCTGGGCGATGCCCAGGACGGTCGCCACGATGGCCGCGGCCGACTCGTGGTCGCGCTCGGGGCCGTCGTCGTGGAAGGCCAGGCCGTCGGTGCGGGCGATGAGGACGCGCCGCACGCCGTCGATGTCGCGCTTGAGGGCGCCGCTGACGCGCAGGGCGTGCTGCTTGACGATCACGCCTCGGCCCCCACGGGGGCGGCCGGGGCGGACAGCCCCTCCAGCGTGTGGATCCCGTCGAGCAGCAGGCGCAGGACGGTGGTGCTCTGGTCCAGGTCGCGCGGGTCGCAGGGCACCAGGGCCGCCGGGGAGGTGCCCAGCAGGTGGGCCAGGCGGGTGCGCGTGCCGGCCGGGTCGGCCCAGCGGCTGACGGCGACCAGGCGCGGGCTGCGCGGGGCGATGCGGGCGAAGGCGGCGACGATGTCGGCGGCCTGGGCGATGCTGGTGGAGCGGCTGGCGTCGACGAGCACGAGGTAGCCGTGCATGTTCTGCGCGAGCAGTTCCCACATGAAGGCGAAGCGCTCCTGGCCGGGGGTGCCGAACAGGGTGACGCGCGTGGGGGCCCAGGCGCTGGCGGGGGCCGGGGGCACGAGGAAGCTCGTGTGGTCCAGGGCCACGGTGGTGGAGGACTTCAGGGCGGCGGTCTCGTCGCTCACGCCGGTCTCGGTGGTCGTCAGCGTCCCGTCGCCCAGGCCCTGGGTGACGGTCGTGGCGAACGTGGTCTTGCCCGCCCCGAAGGGTCCGGTGACGACGACTTTGCGGACGGGGGTGCTCACGGGGCTCCTGGCGGGGGG